>NZ_JBEXWT010000014.1:0-134528 GCF_040629945.1 Kitasatospora sp. NPDC005856
TCGGCGAAGACGGGTGAGGTGTCGAGGAGTTCGAGGCCCATGCCGGGCCACTGGGTGCCGTGGCCGGGGAACACGAACACCGTCTTCCCCGGGACGTCGCCGGTCCGGCCGGTCACCGCCAGGGGCGCCGGGTCGTCCCCGGCCACCGCGGCCAGTCCGTGCAGGAGCTCCTCGCGGTCGGAGCCGAGGACGACGGCGCGGTGCTCGAACGACGAGCGCGTGGTCAGCAGCGAGAAGCCGACGTCGACGGGGTCGAGCCGCCGCTCCTCGACGGCGGTCCGCAGGGCGGAGGCCTGGGCGCGCAGCGCGGTCCGGTCCCGCGCCGACAGCACCCACGGCACGACCCGGCCGTCGGCGGCCCCGGTGCCGGGTCCGGTCTCCGGTGCCGGGCCCCCGGTGGGCTCCCCGACGGCCGGGGGCGGCTCGGCGACCACCACGTGGCAGTTGGTGCCGCCCATGCCGAACGAGTTGACCCCCGCGACCAGCGGCGCGTCCGGCCGGGGCCAGGGCCCCGGCTCCGTGCGCACCTCGATGTTGAGGGCGACCGGGTCGATCATCGGGTTGGGCGTCTCGTAGTTCAGGCTGGCCGGGAGCTGCCGGTGCCGCACGCTGAGCGCGGTCTTGATGAGGCCGACGATCCCCGCCGCGCCCTCCAGGTGGCCGACGTTGGTCTTGGCGGAGCCGACCTGTAGCGGCCCGTCCGTGCGGGCCGTGGCGAGCGCGGCGCTCACCGAGGCGGCCTCGACGGGGTCGCCCACCCTGGTGCCGGTGCCGTGGAGCTCCACGTACTGGACGGTGCCGGGGGCGAGGCCGGCCCGGTCGTGGGCCAGCCGCATGACGTCCCGCTGGGCCTCGGCGCTGGGCACGGTCAGGCCGTCCGTCGCCCCGTCGTTGTTCATCGCGGAGCCGCGGATCACGCAGTAGACCCGGTCGCCGTCGGCGACCGCCCGGGCGAGCGGCTTGAGGACGACGAAGCCGCCGCCCTCGCCCCGGACGTAGCCGTTGGCGCGCGCGTCGAAGGTGTAGCAGCGGCCGTCCGGTGAGAGTCCGCCGAACCGTTCGGTCTCGACCGCGGCCGCCGTCGCGAGGTTGAGGTTGACGCCGCCGGCCAGCGCCACCTCCGACTCGCCGGACAGCAGGCTCTCGCAGGCCAGGTGCACGGCGACCAGCGCCGAGGCCTGCGCGGCGTCCACGGTGAGGCTCGGGCCGCGCAGCCCGAGCGCGTAGGAGATCCGGTTGGCGATGATGCCGCGGCTGGTGCCGGTCAGCGAGTGCCGGTCGGCGGCCTCGGGGCCGTGGTGGCGCCTCAGGGCGGCGTAGTCGTCGCCGATGGCCCCGACGAAGACGCCGACGGCCCGGCCGGCCAGGTCGGCGGGGACGGTCATCGCGTCTTCCAGGGACTCCCAGGAGAGTTCGAGCATGAGCCGCTGCTGCGGGTCCATGCTCGCGGCCTCGCGGGGGGAGATGCCGAAGAAGGCCGCGTCGAACCGGTCGACGTCGTCGAGGAACGCGCCGTGCCGGAGTCCGGCCGCCCGGTCCGCCCCGGGCCAGCGGTCGGCCGGGGTCGCCGAGACGGCGCTGCGCCCCTGTGCGAGCAGCTGCCAGAACGCGGCCGGGTCCGGTGCCTGGGGCAGGCGGCAGGACAGCCCGACGATGGCGATCGCGGCGCCCTGTTCGGGGAGGGCTCCCCCGGGGACGGTGAAGTCGTCGGGCATGGGTCCTGGCCGCCTTCCTCGCACAGCTGAACATCGTCGGGTGACATGGAGAAACCGAGCGGCCAGGTCTTTTCCTCGCCGCTCGGGGAAACGCCGGAACGCGCGGCTCAGTCCTCCATGAAAAGGGTCGCCACGCAGATCGTGGTGTGTTCGTCGGGCCGTTCGACGAACTTGAACGTCCGCGTTCCCGTCTTTCCGGCGTAGCGTCCGCTGACGCCGATCGCGGGGAAACTGTTGACGCGGAACTCGGCCCCGTCCGGGTCCTCCTGGGCGACCGGGCCGGTCCAGCTGATGACCCCGTCGGCGAGCGTCTCGGTGGCGGTCATCAGCTGCATCAGGCCGCCGTCCACGGGGTTCCCGTAGACCACCGACATGCCCTCCGACGTGGACACGAGCGCGCCGTCCGCGTCGTAGAGCTCCTCGGTGAACGTCAGGTGGTGCCCGACTCCGGGCCGGGTCTCACGGTGCACCGTGGTGTGACAGACCTCGCGGAGATTCTCCAGGTACATGGATTCCAGTTCTCCCGTTCCGGACGGTGACGGCGGGCCGGCGCTTCCGGGACCGTCAGGAAAATCATGGCCAGCGGGCCTTAACCGGTCCTAAGAAAGGGGCGGCCGCCGGGGCGCGGGAGGGGAATTCGGGATGGTGCCGGCGCCGCGGGGGCGGCGGAAAAGCCGCCGCGGCGGACACCCGGCGCCTTGCGCCCGGTGTCCGCCGCGGCGGGGTGTTCGGCCGTCAGACCACGTGGACTTCGGGCACGTACAGGATCCAGCGGCCGCCGGCCTGCTGGAACTCCTGCTCCTTGGCCATGATCTCCTCGGCGTGGTTCCAGGCGAACAGCAGCGCGTAGTCCGGGTAGGACTCGCTGAAGGCCGTCGGCGGCCGGACCGGGATGTGCATGCCCGGCGTCAGGCGGTTCTGCTTGTCCGGCGTGGTGTCGCAGACGAACTGCACGAGGTCGGGGCCGATGCCGCAGAAGTTCGTCACCGTGGCGCTCTTCGCGGTCGCGCCGTACCCGACCACGGTGCGGCCCTCGGCCCGCAGCCGGGTCAGGAGCGCCTTCAGGTCGTCCCGGATCGCGGTGACGTTCGCCGCGAACGCCCGCAGGGTGGCGAGTTCGCCGAGCTGCTGCGCGGCCTCCTCGGCGAGCAGCCGGGCGACGGCCTCGGACGGGGTGCGGGCGCCCCGGCGGGCGAGCCAGTACCGCACCTCGCCGCCGTGCACGGGCAGCCGGTCCACGTCGACCAGTTCGAAACCGAACCGCTCGGCGGCGGCCTGCACGGAGCCGGCCGAGAACACGAAGAAGTGCTCGTCGTAGATCTGGTCGAAGGACGTCTTGGCGACCACGTCGCCGAGGTACGGGTCCTCGAAGACGAACACGCCGTCGGGGGAGAGCAGCGCGTCGACACCCTTGAACACCGAATCCAGGTACGGGATGTGGCACATGGTGTTGGCGGCGTAGATGACGTCTGCCGTGCCCTCGGCGGCGCGGACCTCCGAGGCGGTGGCCTCCTCGAAGAAGTCGGTGCGCACCCGCACCCCCTTCGCCTGCGCCACCTTGGCGACGCCGCTGGAGGGCTCGAACCCGAGGTGGCGCACGCCGGCGTCCTGGACGGCCTTCAGCATGATGCCGTCGTTGCAGCCGATCTCCACCACGAACGGGTCGGGCCCGGTCAGTTCGGTGTCGAGCAGGCGCTGCGCGAGGCCGGCGAAGTGCTCGCGCATGACGGAGGAGCCCGACGAGTGGTACGGGTACTCCTCGTGGAACATCAGGTCCCGGGGGACCTCCTCGGTCAGCTGCACCATCCGGCAGGCGGCGCACTGGCCGACGGCGAGCCGGTAGAAGAACTCGCCTTCCGTGCGGTCGGGTTCGAGGAACCGGTCGGACAGGGGTTGGCGGCCCAGGTCGAGGAACTCCGTCACGTCGCCGCCGCAGACGCGGCAGGCGACCGGTGCGGTCACATCGGCTGGATCGGTCATGATCGAACTCCTTGGTGGTGAGTCAGAGCTCCGTCAGTACCTCGCGCAGCGCGCTGATGACCTTGTCCTGGAGATCCGGGGGCAGTGACGGGTACATGGGCAGGGAGAAGATCTCCTCGGCGAGACGCTCGGTGACCGGCAGCGAGCCCTGGGCGTAGCCGAGTTTGGCGAACCCGCTCATCGTGTGGACGGGCCACGGGTAGCTGATGTTCAGGGCGATGTCGCGCTGCTTGAGCCGGTCGATGATCTCGTCGCGCCGCGGGTGGCGCGCGACGTAGACGTAGTAGACGTGTTCGTTGCCGGGGGTGACGGAGGGCAGGACCAGGCCGCCCGGCCCGGTGAGGTCGCCCAGGCCCTCCTGGTAGCGGCGGGCGACCTCCCGGCGGCGCTCGATGTAGGTGTCGAGCCGGCGCAGCTTGGTGCGCAGGATCTCGGCCTGGAGCTCGTCGAGCCGGCAGTTGTGCCCGGGGGTCCGGACGACGTAGTAGACCTTGTCCATGCCGTAGTAGCGCAGTTGGCGCAGTTCCTTGGCGATGTCCGGGTCGTCGGTGAGGACGGCCCCGCCGTCGCCGTAGGCGCCGAGCACCTTCGTGGGATAGAAGGAGAACGCGGCGGCGTCGCCCATCGTCCCGGCGATCCGTCCGTGCTGGCGGGCGCCGTGGGCCTGCGCGCAGTCCTCCAGGACCGCCAGCCCGTGCTCGGAGGCCAGCCGCCTCAGCGGCTCCATGTCGACGCACTGGCCGTACAGGTGGACCGGCAGCAGGACCTTGGTGCGCGGGGTGATCGCGGCGGCGACCTGCTCGGTGTCCATGAGGAAGTCCTCCTCGCGGACGTCGACGAAGACCGGTGTCGCACCGGTCGCGTCGATGGCGAGCACGGTGGGCGCCGCCGTGTTCGACACGGTGATCACCTCGTCGCCGGGGCCGACGCCGAGTGCCTGGAGCCCCAGCTTGACGGCGTTGGTCCCGTTGTCGAGGCTGACGCAGTGCGCCAGTTCGTGGTACTGCGCGAACTCGGCCTCGAAGCCGTGCACGCTTCTGCCGAGGATCAGCTGTCCGGACTCCAGCACCGTCTCGACTGCCGCGAGCAGGTCCGCCTTCTCCTCCCGGTACTCCGGAAGGTAATCCCATACACGAGTCGTCATGTTCCTCACCGTGACATCGGGTCAGGATGCGGTGCATCCACGGATTTTCCGTCCTTGGTGGCGCGGGTCGCCCAGGTGCTCATGTAGTCGTTGTCCCGCTCGATCCCGAGCGCCTGGGTGCTCAGGAAGTCCACGGCGTCGGCGTAGGCGTACGGCTGCATGAACCCGCCGGCCCGTACGTCGCGGTAGAGCCGGGACAGCGGGTGGGCTGCGGTGAACGACGCGCCGCCGACCAGGGTGAGGCAGTCGTTCACGATTCCGGGGGCCAGCTGGTTGACGATCAGCTTGGCGCACTGGAAGGGCTGCATCATCTGCCGGCCGCGCTCGGCGGAGTCCCCGGACAGGTCCGCACTGCGGGCGTCGGCCGTGGTGAGCGCGGTGGCGACGGTGGAGCGCAGCGCGTACAGCCGGGCGCTCAGCTCGGCGACCAGGGTGCGCGCGGCGGCGGGCACCGGTTCGGACCGGCGGGCGAGCGAGGCCACCGCCAGGTCGTAGGCGGACTGCGCGATGCCGACGTAGGCGCCGAGCATCCCGATCGAGCTGACCGTCTGCCCGGCGAGCACCGCGTCGTTGCGGGCGCCGACCAGGTCGCGGACGAAGACGTCACCGGCCGGGATCGGGCAGTCGTCGAAGACGATGTCGACCGTGCCGGAGGCCCGCATCCCCAGGCCGTCCCAGTTGTCCAGAACGCTGAACCCGGGGGTGTCGCGGGTGACCACCGGGGACATCAACCGGGGTGCCTCGCCGGGCAGTTCCGTCTTCGCGTTGATGACGAAGTGGGTGCCGATCGGCCCCATGCTCACCAGGGTCTTGCGGCCGGACAGCCGCCAGCCGCCGGCGCCGTCGGGCGTCAGCCGGGTGACCGCCGTGTGGTGGTCCTTGATGCCCGAGCACACGACGGCCTCGCCCGCGACCATCATCCGCAGCAGCCGCTCGGCGAGGGCGCGGGCCTCGGGGCCGCCGTGTCGCCACTCGTAGCCGAGGGTGATGCCCCGGCTGAACTGCATGTGCAGCGCGAGCGCGGTGGAGGCGTCGGCGTGGGCGACGTGCACGAGCGCGACCGCGACGTCGTGCAGCCGGTCCACCCCCAGACCGCCGAGCTCGGCCGGCACCGTCGCACCCATCAGGCCGTCCTTGCGGAAGGCGTCGAAGGTCTCGACGGGGAAGGTGCCGTCGCGGTCGTGCTCCGCCGCGGTGGCGCGGATCTGCGGCAGGTAGCCGGTGAGCCGGTCGAGCAGGGCGCGGCCTGCGGGGGTGACCGGCGCGCGGAGTCCCGTTGGCGGGGTCTGGTGTGCCGTCGGTGTGGACATGGTGTGCTCCGTACTCTTTCCGTCGGCGGTCATCGGCGTTCCGTGCTCCCGGTCGTCGGTGCGTCCGGTCGTTCGCTACTTCTGCGGCAGCGGTCGTCGACGTGCGGCCGGTGGTTCGACGACACGTCCCCGTGCCCGGCTCAGTCGGCCTTGCCCGATATCGCCATGACGTACCGGCCGTAGCCGGACTTCCGGTGCTTGCTGCCGAGCGCGTAGCAGGCGTCCGCGTCGATGTACCCGAGGCGGAGCGCGATCTCCTCCAGGCAGCCGAGCCGCACCCCGCGCTGCTCCTCGGCCCGGACGAAGGCGGCCGCGTCGAACAGGCCGTCGTAGGTGCCCGCGTCCAGCCACCTGGTGCCGCTGTCCAGCGAGTGGATCCGGGCGCGGCCCTGGGCGAGGTAGGCGCGGTTGACGTCGGTGATCTCCAGTTCGCCGCGCGCCGACGGAGTGATGCCGCGGACCACGTCGACGACGTCGCCGGAGTAGACGTACAGGCCCGTCACGATCTCGGAGCTGCGTGGCCGCGCCGGCTTCTCCTCCAGGCCGATCAGGCGTCCGGCGGCGTCCTTCTCGGCGACTCCGTAGGGGCGCGGATCGGGCACGGTGAGGCCGAAGAGGGTGCAGCCGTCGACGTCGGCCAGGCTCCGGGCGAGCAGGTCCGGCAGGTCCGCGCCGGAGAATATGTTGTCACCCAGGATGAGCGCCACCGGTCCGGTTCCGATGAATTCGGCGCCGATCCGGAGGGCGTCGGCGATTCCGGCGGGCTGCAACTGCTGGGCGTAGGTGATGTCCAGGCCGACTTCCGAGCCGTTTCCGAGGACCTTCCGGAACATCGGGGCGTCGGTGGGGGTGGTGATGACGAGGAATTCCCGCACTCCGCCCAGCATCAGCGTGGACAGCGGATAGTAGACCATGGGTTTGTCGTAGACCGGGAGCAGTTGTTTGGAGAAGGCGGCGGTCAGCGGATGGAGCCGCGAACCTGTTCCGCCGGCCAGAATGATTCCCTTCACGGGCGGCACCTCTGCTACCTGGGATCGGGCGTCGGAATACTGGGACCGGGCGTTTTCCGTTCGTTCACAGGGCGCCCGCCGGACCGGGCCCCGCGGCCGTCGGCCGTCGCCGGGAGGTGCCCAGGTACCGCGAGGCCGGCCGCTCCACGAGCACGTACAGCAGTCGCGCCGCGACCAGCGAGACCACGAGGGTCAGCAGGATCCAGCCGATCCCGTGGAGCGGGGACAGGACCGTCCGGAACCCGAGCTCCCGGCGGGCACGGACGAGCACCAGGATGTGCAGCATGTACAGCGCGAAGGACGTCTCCCCGAGCCGGAGCATCAGCCGGCCGGACAGGAACGAGCGTCCCCCGTTCGCCTCGTGGCACGCCACCGCCGGGATGAGCAGCGCCATCGGGAGCAGCAGCACGGCGTTCAGCGAGTAGTGGTACGGGGTGTGGTCCGCGAGGACGTAGGCGGCCACGAGCAGGGCCAGCGCGGGGAGCCGCCGCAGGCCGATCCAGCGGTCCTCCAGCACGGTTCGCGCCATCAGGATGCCGAGCAGGAAGTCCAGCAGCCGGACCAGCGGGAAGGTGAAGACGAACCAGTACTGGACGATCGGCTCGCGGAAGCCCTGGCCGCCCAGTGCCAGCTGGAACCTCGGTTCGGTCGGCAGCTGTTCCGCCACCAGGGGCACGCACAGCACCAGGGCCACGACCAGGCCCACCGCCCACCAGAGCCGTTCGGCGGGGATCCGCCGGACCGCCTTCAGCAGGAACGGGAACAGCAGGTAGAACAGCAGCTCGCAGGAGAGGGACCAGGTCACGTAGTTGAAGCTGAGGAAGGTGTCCATCCTCGGCACCCACGCGTGCAGCAGCGTCAGGTTGAGCACCGCCGGCAGCACGGCCGCTCCGACGGAGGCGAAGAGCACCAGCGACAGCGCGAACCCCACGAGGTGGTTGGGGAAGATCTTGACCAGCCGCCGCCGCCAGAACTGCCCGACGGTGTCGTACGTGCGCGCCGACCAGGTCAGGATGAAGCCGCTCAGCACGAAGAAGAACGTGACGCCCAGCGATCCGCCGTGCGCGGTGATCCGGGCGAACGGGTCGGGCTCCGGGGTGGAGGTGCGGAACACCCGCATGGATCCCGCGTGGAAGAGGAAGACGCTCAGGGCGGCGAAGAACCGCAGCCCGGTCATGGAGTCGAGTCTTCGCACCCGGGTCTCGTCAACGGCCATGTGTACGTTCCTCTCTGGGGGGCCTCGGTCGTTCACATGGCCGGTCACGGCCGTTCGGGCACTGTCCTGTTCATGGTCACCGGGACCGCTAAAACCGGTCTTGCCCCCGGCTAGGGCGTGACGCGGGAGCCGCACCGGGTGTCCCCGGCCGGCCCGGCCGGCGCCGGCGCGCGGGTCAGCGGCGGGCTTCGACCGACTTGACGACCTCGCGCGCGACCTGGTCGACCTCGTCGTCGAGCAGGTCCTGGTGCGCGGGCAGCAGCAGGGCGGTGTCCGACACGGCGTCGGTCACCGGCAGCACGCTCTGCGTGGCTTCGTACCGCTGGACCCGGTGCAGCGGGTAGTAGCGCCAGGAGGTGTAGATGCCCTGGGCGAGCAGGTCCTCGCTGACCCCGTCGCGGATCTCCTGGGAGTCGAACCGCAGCCAGTAGAAGTAGTGGGTCGACTCGTGGCCCTCCGGCAGCGCGCAGGGGGTGCGGATCCCCGGCACGCCGGCCAGCGCCCGGTCGTACCGCCGGCCGATGGCCCGCCGCCGGTCGACGAACCCGCCGAGCCGGCGCAGCTGCACCATGCCCATCGCGGCGGTCATGTCGTTGCCGACCAGGCGGCGTCCGATGTCCTCCACCTCGAAGCTCCACCACAGGTGCCGGTGCTGGGACTTGGCGGCGGTGGTGAACGAGCTGCGGTCCTCCAGGCCGTGGTAGGCCAGCCGGCGCGCCCGGCGGGCCCCCTCCGGGTCCCGGACGTACAGCATGCCGCCGTCACCGGTGGTGATGACCTTGCGGGCGTCGAAACTCCAGATGCCGTAGTCCCCGAAGGTGCCGCACCGGCGGCCGTGCGCGCTGGAGGCGACCGACACGGCCGCGTCCTCGATGAGGGCGATGCCGCGCTCGGCGCAGAGCGCGGCGATCTTCTCCACCTCGCCGGGGTAGCCGCCGTAGTGCAGGACGATCACGGCCCGGGTCCGCGGGGTGAGCACGGCGAGGATGTCCTCGACCCGGGGGTTGAGGGTCTCGTCGTCGATGTCGCAGAACACCGGGCGGGCACCGGCGTCGACCACGCAGTTGGCGTTCGCGATGAAGCCGTTCGACGGCAGGACGACCTCGTCGCCCGGCCCGACGCCGACCAGCTCCATGGTGAGGAAGAGACCGGAGGTCGCCGAGTTGAGGAACAGCACGTTGTCGGAGGACACTCCGAGGTGCTCGGCGAACTGCGCCTCGAACTCCTCGGTCCGCGGCCCGGAACCGAGCCACTTGCTGTCGAACACGGCGCCGATCGCGGCGAGTTCCTCCGCCCCGACACTGGGCTGGGTCACATTTATCATTACGCGTCTCCGGATCGAGCGGTACGGTGGTCGGCGGCGGCTCGGATGACGTGCCGACAACCGCCGGGGAGTGCACAGGGATGGGCCGAGTTTCGGGCGTCCGGCTAAAGGTGTCCTAAACCTCGGCCGGACGCTCCGGTTTTAGGGGCTCTTCAGTCGTCCGGGATATCCGTTGGGAGATCACGACGGTTCCTGACCGGGCGAGCGCCCGGTCGCCCAGCGCACCCCGGAGGTAGCATGGCCGAGAGCGTCGGCGCGGTCGACAATGCGGTTTTCGACGAGCGCCTTGCGAATTTCCAGAACTGGCAGGAAACCCCGTGGGGGCAGCTGCGCTATTCGGTGGTGGCCGCCAACCTGGACCGCCACCTGGGGGACGGTCCGCTGCGCGTGCTGGACGTCGCGGGCGGCAACGGCAAGGAGGGCGTCCGGCTGGCGCTGGCCGGCCACCGGGTGACGGTCTTCGACGTGGCGCCGGTCTCCCTGGAGGGCGCGCGCAGGCTCGCGGAGGAGCGCGGGGTGTCCGACCTCGTCGACGTCCGCGAGGGCGACGCGCACGACGTCCCGAAGCTGTTCGAGGGCCAGGAGTTCGACCTGCTGCTCTGCCACAACCTGCTGCAGTACGTGCCGGACCGGGCCGAGGTCTTCCGGGGCCTCGCGACCCTGCTCAAGCCGGGCGGGCTGCTCTCCGTGGTCTGCCCCAACACCTACGCGGTGCCGCTGGAGGCCGCGGTCCGCGAGCTCGACCTCGAAGCGGCCCTGCGCGCCGTCGACGCCCGGACCAAGGCCAACGTCGTGTACGGCAAGGACATCGACGTCCTGGACGTCGCCGAGATCGCCGGGCTGTACCGCGAGTCCGGTCTCGAGGTCGTCGGCACGCACGGCGTGATGAACGTCTGCAACCTCATCGCGGACAACGAGATCAAGCACGACCCGCGGTTCTTCGCCCGGCTGGAGGAGCTGGAGATCGCCCTGGCGGCCCGGCAGCCCTACCCGTCCACGGCGCGCATGTTCCACCTCATCGGGCGCCGTCCGAGTTGATGGCCTCCGGCAACTGCGAAGGGTTCCTGTCATGCGGGTTCTGATCACCGCGGCCACCTTCCGGTCGCACCTCTACCCCCTGGTCCCGTTGGCGTGGGCGCTGCGCGCGGCGGGGCACGACGTGCGGATCGCCGTCCAGCCGTCGCTGGTGGGCGACGTCACCGCGGCCGGTCTGCCCGCCGTCGAGGTCGGCCGCGGCCCCGACTTCATGAGCGAGCTGAAGAAGTCCATCGACTCGGACGGCGGCACCCCGCCGGGCACCGCGCCGAGCATCGACAAGATCGTCGTACCGCACATCCGGATCGCCGAGGCGGTGGTGGCCGACCTGGTCCCGTTCGCCAAGAACTGGAAGCCGGACCTGGTGGTGGCGGACCCGGCGGCCTTCGCCGCGCCCGCCATCGCCAAGGCCGCCGGGGTCCCGCTGGTCCTGCACACCTGGGGGCCGATGCCGGACCAGCTGTGGGCCGACCTCACCTCCGAGCGCACGGCGCGCGAGAACTGGCCCAAGGACCTGGTGGCGTTCCTCGACACCTGGAACGTCGAACTCGGCCCGGACTACGCGGACCTCGTGGTGGACCCCTGCCCGGAGGAGCTGCTCGCGATCCGGATGGCCAAGCGCCAGGAAGCGCGGTACGTGCCGTACAACGGCGCCGGCGTCACCCCGGACTGGCTGGACGAGCCGAAGCGGCGGCCGCGGGTCTGCATCACCTGGGGCACCACCAGCGAGTTCATGGGGCCGGAGGTGCTGCGTCCGCCGCTGCTGGCGATCGAGGCGCTGGCCGGCCTCGACGTCGAGATCGTGGCGGCGCTCGGCAAGGCCGGCCGGGAGCTGCTCGGCGACGCGGGCGAGCAGGTCCGGGTGGTCGACTGGATGCCGCTGTCGATGCTGATGCCGACCTGTGACGCCCTGATCAGCCAGGGCGGCCCGGGGACGGTCCTGGCCGCCCTGGTCAACGGCGTGCCCCAGCTGGTCGTCCCGCAGATCAGTGCCCAGCCGCTCGGAGCCGAGCTGCTCACCAACAGCGGCGCGGGCCTGACCCTCAGGCCCGACGAGCTCACCGCCGAGTCCGTCGTCGCGACCGTCACCGAACTGCTCGACGGGGACTCGGTGCGGCCCGCCGCCCGGGAGCTCGCCGAGCGGAACGCGGCGCGGCCCGACCCGACGCAGCTGGTCGCCACGCTCGCCGACCTTGCGGCCGGTCGGTAGGGACCAGCCGTCCGTCGACGCCCGCGGGCCGCGGACGACCCCGGAGGGGGGAGTCCGCGGCCCGCGGGCGTCGTCCGTCCCCGCGGTGCCCCAGTGCGGTGCCCCAGTGCGGTGACCCGCCGTGACCCGCGCACGGCGAAGGGCCCGCCCTCGCTCTCCTGGATGCCAGGAGATCGAGGGCGGGCCCTTCGCGCCGACCGGCCCGGCGTCAGTCCCCGGCGGAGAAGACGAAGTTCCGGGCGTTCGCCTGCACGGCGTCGACCAGGGACGCCTGGTGGAGCGAGTTCTCGGTCCACTCCTGCGGGCGCTCGCCCCGCAGCACCGCCTGGGCGAAGGCCCGGACGATGTTGGCGAACTGGTCGTCCGGGGGCAGCACGATCTGCTCCAGATGGTCCTGCCGCTCGATGCTGACCACGGGCTGGTGCGTCGCCGGGGGCGTGAAGACGCGGTTCAGCCAGAGCCGCCCGAGGCTGCCCCGGAACTCGTAGCTGTTGGTGTACGAGTGCTCCATGCCGAAGACCAGCTGCGCGGTGACGCCCTGGTCGGTGGTCAGCAGGGCGTTGCCCCCGAGGACCACGTCCCGGGACCGCTCGCGGCGGAACACCGCGCCCGCGACGTCCAGCCCCGGGCCGAGGAACAGCCCGGCCGCGCGGATCGGGTAGACGCCGATGTCCAGCAGCGCCCCGCCGCCCACCGCCGCCTGGTAGCGGATGTCGCCCTGCGGCTTGGGCGGGATCGTGAAGCTCGCGGCGAACGACCGGACCTCGCCGATGACGCCGTCGGCCAGCAGGTCGGCCACCCGCCGGTGCTGGTGGTGGTGGAGGAACATGAAGTTCTCCATCAGCAGCAGGCCCTGCTCGTCGGCGATCCGGAAGAGCCGCTCGGCCTGCGTCCGGTCGGTGGTGAGAGGCTTCTCCGCGAGCACGTGCTTCCCGGCCCGCAGCGCCTTCTCGATCCAGTCGGCGTGCAGGACGGCCGGCAGCGGGACGTACACCGCGTCGACGTCGTCGCGTTCGAGCAGGCTGTCGTAGCCCTCGACCGGGGTGCCCCCGAAGCGGTCGGTGAACTGCCGGGCCTTCTTCTCCTGCCGGCTGGCGATGGCCGTGACCTCGATGAGGGGTTCGGCCACCAGGGCCGGCAGCGTGCGCCGCCAGGCGATGTCGGCACATCCGATGACCCCGACTCGGACCGGTCTGGCATTCCCCGCGTGCTCCATCGGAACTCCTAGAACAAGGTTTCGGTCGGTGGACGGCCGCTGGGGCCGGTTGCGGGGCACCTCAACGGGCGAGTGAGGCGGTGAACGCCAGGGCCTGCTCGTAGGTCGGGAGCAGGCCCTGCGCAGCGGCCTCGGCGAGGGTCGGTGCCGCCGCGTCCTTGTCGGACATGATCGGCGGGCCGTCCAGGTGCCGGTCCCAGGGGATGCCCAGGGCCGGGTCGAACGCCTGGATGTCGACCATGGTGCCCGGTACGTATTCGGCGCCGCAGAGGTAGTTCATACAGGTGTCGTCGGTCAGCGCGAGGAAGGCGTGTCCGATGCCGTCCGAGAGATAGACACCGATTCCCGATTCCGCCTCCTGCAGCGTCACGTCGAATGTTCCGAAGGTCGGGGATCCGACCCGCAGATCGACGGCCACGTCGAGCGCCGCGCCCCGGACGCAGGTGACCAATTTGGTCTGCCCCGGGGGGATGGTGGTGCCGTGGATTCCGCGCACCGTGTTCTTCTTGGATACCGAGTAGTTCACCTGTCGGATCTCGAAGTGGTGGCCGGTCTGTTCCAGTAGTTCGGTGACCCGCCACGCCTCGTAGAATTTACCCCGGCGGTCCGGAACGTGTTTCGTGCCGATCCGGTACGCGCCGGGAATCGACATCTCGGTGATGTCCATGCTGCCCACAACTGGCCTCCTCCGGCTGAACGGGTGGGCCCCGCCACGGGCTGGCGGGGTCAGGCGATGTGCGCCTGTGCCAGCCGGTCGTGGCGGGCACGGACGACGCTGAGGTGGTCGAGCCGGTCGTGCAGGATGTACTCGTGCGTCTCCTGGAGGAAGCGGCACGGCTCCAGCCCCAGCTCCGCGCGGATCTGGTTCCGGGCGGTCTGGTACACCTCCAGGGCGTCCGCCCGCCGGCCGGACAGGGTGAGCGCTTCCATGAGGAACGCGTGGAACTTCTCCCGCAGCGGGTACTCGGATATCAGCGCGTAGAGGATGCGCACGGCCTCGCTGGTCTCGTTCGCCGCGAGCAGTGAACGGGCCAGCATCTCGAGGCACTCGACCCGCAGCTCCTCCGCCCAGTTGGCGAACTCCCGGATGATCGGGCCCTCGTAGGACGTGGCCTGGACCGGCTCGCGCCACAGCCGGAGCGCCTCGCCGAGGGTCTGGACCGCCGCGGCGTACCGGTGCGCGGCCATCTGCTCCCGGCCTTTCTCCGACAGGGCCAGGAACAGTTCCAGATCGAGTTCGTCGTGCCCCAGGTTCAGGACGTAGCCGGGGGTGCGGGTGGTGATGACCCCGTCGTTCCGGGAGAAACGGTTGAGGATCTTCCGTAACTGTGACACGTACACGTGAATCGACGCCCGGGCCCGGACGGGCGGTGTCTCGCCCCACAGCTCCCTCGTCAGCTGGTCCAGCGAGAGGATCTGGCCGTTGCGGATCAGCAGGGTCCGCAGGAGCATTTCCATCTTGTGCGTGCCGACCGGCGGTGAATCGTCGTCGGTCGCAATGCGCACAGGGCCAAGAATTTCATATCTCAAGCTCAGGCCTCCCCCAATAGGCTCCCAACGGGAATGACACCGGTGATCGAAAGAGTCAATATGCGAGAATGACTGACCAGAGATAGCGGTCGCCGGTATCGTCACCTCTCGCCGGGCAGCTGAGTTGAATGTGCCGAAAGGAACTCTAGCAAGGTCGACCGGGAACGGCATACGTCAATCCTTGAGTGATGTGGATCACACCGGCTCGACGGGGTGGCCGTAGCTGGGATTTTAACCGAATTTTAGTGATGCAATCGAGATCTGGTCGTTCCGGTTCTATTCATTTTGGACAGACATGGTTGACGGTGGCGGCCAAAGGTGCTGGTCGCCCCTGGCGGGGGGTATCGAGGATATTTGACGAACGGTTCGTGAAGAGTGCCGCAGGAGGTGCTGGAGGGGGTGGTCGGCCCCGGGCCTGCGGAGATGTCGGGGGGGCCGGCTTCGCCACCCCCTCCCGCCACGTGAGTCCCGGTGGTGCCGGGTTCACGTTCGCGCCCCCCGCGGCCGGATGGGCCGCCCCTTTTCCCCCCGGAGGGCCGGGGGTGGTGTTGACGGCCCGTGGATAATCCGCGGCGCCCCCTCGTCGGACGTCCCGGCGCCGATCCCGGCGGATGTTCGTTCGATTATCCGAAGAGGCCGTCCGGGCCTGGCTCGACGGAATTCGGAGGGCGCTATTCCTATTCCATGACCGATAACTGCCACCCGCTGTCCGGTGTCCGGGACGGGGCCGCGTCCGCGGATGCGGGCGGGTACGCGCGAGGGCCCGCCCGGGGCTTCCGGCTGTCTGCCGGGATCGCCTCGAGCGGGCCCTCGCGGAATGGGAACCGTCGTCGGGGACGGCCTCAGGTCACCTCGCCCCGCCGGGAGAAGCGCTCCGCCCGCCACTCACCGCTCTCCAGCACCTCGGCCAGCTGCCGGGCCGCGTCCCAGACCTCGGTGTACGACAGGTAGAGCGGCGTGAAGCCGAAGCGCATCAGGTCCGGTGCGCGGAAGTCGCCGATCACCCCGCGCTCGATCAGCGCCTGCACCACCGGGTAGCCGTCGGCGTGCCGCAGCGCGACCTGGCTGCCGCGCCGGGCGTGCTCGCGCGGGGTCACCACTTCGACGCCCTCCAGCCCCTCGGTCAGCGAGACGAACAGGTCGGTCAGCGCCAGGCTCTTCGCCCGCACCGCCGCCAGGTCCACCCGCTCCCAGACGTCCAGCGAGGCGCCGAGGGCGGCCTGGCCGAGCAGCGAGGGCGAACTGGTCAGGAACCGGCCGATGCCCGGCTTCGGGTCGTACCCGGGCTCGAAGGCGAACGGCCGGGCGTGGCCGAACCAGCCGCTCAGCGGCTGGAGCGGGCCGGCCGCCAGGTGCCGCTCGGCGACGTACAGGAAGGCCGGCGAGCCGGGGCCGCCGTTCAGGTACTTGTAGGTGCAGCCGATCGCGAAGTCGGCTCCGGCGGCGTCGAGTTCGACGGGCAGTGCGCCCACCGAGTGGCACACGTCCCAGATCATCAGGGCGCCCGCGGCCCGCACCCGGGCGGTGATGCCGGGCATGTCCAGCAGCTCGCCGGTGCGGTAGTCCACGTGCGAGAGGACGACCGCGGCGACGTCGCCGTCCAGGTGCCGGTCCAGCTCCTCGGGGCGGATCAGCGCGCTGCGCGCGCCCTCGACCAGACCGGTCACGCCCTCGGCGATGTACAGGTCGGTCGGGAAGGCCTCGGCGTCGCCGAGCACGGTGCGCCGGCCCGGGCGCAGCCGCAGCGCGGCCGACAGCACCTTGAACAGGTTGACCGAGGTGGTGTCGCAGACGACCACCTGCGCCGGACCGGCGCCGATCAGCGGCGCGATCCGCCGCCCCAGCCGGTACGGCTGCTCGAACCAGCCGGCGTCGTTCCAGCTGCGGATCAGCTCCCGGCCCCACTCCTCCTCGACCACCTGGCGCACCCGCTCGGGGGTGCGCACCGGCAGCGCGCCGAGCGAGTTGCCGTCCAGGTAGATCACCCCGTCCGGCAGGGCGAACTCCTTGCGGAACGTCGCCAGCGGGTCGACGGCGTCCAGCGCCGCGCAGTCCTCGCGCGTGGTCATGCCCATCCCCTCGGTCCCCTTGCTCACGGCTCGCTCCGTCCCTGCCCGTCCCGTCCCCGCCTGCTCCGTCACGGCCCGCTCCGTCACGGCCCGCTCCGTCCCGGCCGGGCCCGTCCCCGCCTGCTCCGTCACAGCCGGCCCGGTCACAGCCCGTCCCGGATCGTCCACAGCTCCGGGAACACGTCCTGCTCGGCCGACTTGCGCAGCCAGGCCAGCCCGCTGGAGCCGCCCGAGCCGGGCTTGCCGCCCATGGTCCGCTTGACCGCCGAGAGGTGGCGCTGGCGCCAGCGGGTCACCCGCTCGGCCACGTCCAGCAGGGCCTCGCCGAGCGGCTGGAGCGCGGCGAACTCCGGCTCGGTGTACACCCGCCGCCAGGCCGCCTCGACCTCCGCGGAGGGCTGGTAGCGCTGTTCGGAGGGCGCGCGGTGCGGGGCCAGGCCGCGGCGCGCCAGCAGTTCCAGCGCCTCGTCGTACAGGCCGGGGGAGCGCAGCGCCTCGGTCAGCTCGGCCTGGGTGCCGGGCATCCCGTCGTACATCTTCAGCAGCGCGGCGTTCTTGTTGCCGAGCAGGAACTCCAGTCGCAGGAAGGCGGAGGACTGGAAGCCGGATGCCTCGCCGAACAGCGAGCGGAAGGAGTTGAACTCGTGCGGGGTCATGGTGGCCAGCAGGTCCCAGGACTCCACCAGCACGTCCTGCACGTGGGTGCCCCGGCGCAGCGCGGCCAGCGCGGCGCTCAGGTCGTCCTCGCGCAGCGCCTGCCGGGCGAGCGTCCACTCGTGCCGCAGCAGGTCGAACAGCAGCTCCATCACCTGGGTGGTGACGATGAACGACAGCTCGGCCGGCTCCTTGCTGCGCGGGTGCTGCAGGCCGTGCAGCTCCTCCAGGCGCACGTACTCGGAGTACGGGGTGCCCCGACCCGGTGCTCCGCCCCGACCGAACGACAGGTTGGGCCTCTCCACCGTGTCGTGCCCCATCCCGATCCCTCCTGATCCTCCGGGCCCGTCGCCCGGTCCGGTGAACCAGCCGGACTGCCGGGTTCCACCTGGTGCCCATTGTGCGGCGGCGGTGCCCCCCGCTTGAATGGTCGACGGGCATCGCAACCGCCGTCGCGGCTGTCGTTCGCGAGGCGTTCCGCCGATTCGCTTTACGAACGGAAATCCCTTGATCCCGACCACCGGGGAGGCCGCCTTGGACGCCGTCGACCGCCGTCTGCTCGCCGAGCTCCAGTCCGACGCCCGGCTCTCGTACAACGAACTCTCCCGCCGGGTGAGCCTGTCCGCACCCGCGGTGGCCGAACGGGTCCGCCGGCTGGAGTCGGAGGGGGTGATCAGCGGCTACCACGCCCACGTGGACCTCACCCGGGCCGGGCTGCCGATCACCGCGCTGGTCCAGATCCAGTGCTACGGCCCGCGCTGCGTGCTGCGCGATCCGGAGGTGCCGACCTGGCCGGAGGTGATCCAGCTGCACCGGGTCACCGGCGGGGCGTGCTGCGTGCTGCTGGTCGCGGTGTCGACGATGGCCGAGTTCGAGGCGGTGTGCGACCGGCTCGGCGGCTACGGCCAGCCGTCCAGCTCGATGATCCTCTCCAGCCCGGTGCCCTGGCGGTCGGTGGTGCCGCGCTGAACGCCGCCGCCCCGCCGCCCCGCCGCCCCGCCGGTCGTCGGCGATGGCGGATGGCGGATGGCGGATGGCGGCTGGCCTTGACGCGGGCGTCAAGGAGTAGGTTGCCCGGCATGCCGAACGAGCGTCACATCCTGCTGCTGCCCGGGAGCCTGCGGGCCGGTTCCACCAACGAGACCGTGCTGCGCACCGCGGCCGCCGTGGCGGCGGCCGCCCAGGGCCTGCGGGCCACGTACTACGGCGGGCTGGCCGGGCTGCCGCACTTCAACCCGGACCACGACACCGACCCGCTGCCGGAGCCGGTGGTCGGTCTGAGGGCCGCGATCGAGACGGCCGACGCGCTGCTGGTCTGCACCCCCGAGTACGCCGGGACGCTGCCGGGCGCGTTCAAGAACCTGCTGGACTGGACGGTCGGCGGGATAGAGATCTCGGACAAGCCCACCGGCTGGATCAACGCCGCCGGCCCGGGCCGCGGCCTGGGCGCCGAGGCCACCCTGCGCACCGTCCTCGGCTACACCGGCGCGGCCGTGCTGGACGAGGCCTGCGTCCGGCTTCCGCTGGAGCGCGGCGCGGTCGGCCCGGACGGGCTGGTCGCCGACCCGCTGGTGCGCGAGCGGATCGGCGAGGTGCTGGCCCGCCTCGCGGCCGGCTGACCGGGCGGATTCCGGGCTCGACGCCCGTCACGGCCCGGCGCCCGCCCGGCGCCCGTCCGTCGCGGCCCCGGGCGCGGGTCCGGGCGGGCTCAGTGGCCCTCCGGCAGGTGCACCCCCAACCCGGCCAGGCCCTCCAGGAAGAGCTCGACGCCGACCGCCGCCAGCAGCAGCCCGAGCAGCCGGGACAGCACCTCCAGCGAGGTGCGGTGGGTGCGGCGCATCAGCGGCGCGAGCACCGCCACACAGAGGTAGTTGATCACCGCGACGGCCACGTACGCCCCGGAGACGGCGGCCTTCCAGCTCCAGTCGTCCTGGTTGAGCGAGGCGACCATGACGGCCGTGACGGCGAGCGGGCTGGCGATGTACGGCAGCAGCAGTTCGCGGATGCCGTCCACCAGCGGGTTCGCCAGGTGTTCGTCCTCGTCGGCGTCCGAGCCGAGGTGGACGCCGAAGACCAGGGCCACGGCGTAGACGAAGAAGATCGCCCCGCCCGCGAGCTGGAGCGACTGGTCGCTGATGTGGAACAGCGTGGTCAGCTCGTCGGCCCCGAAGCCGAGCACCAGACCGATCACCGCCGCGATGGCCGTGCTCAGCGCGGCCAGCCGGCGCAGCTCCTGGTTGCTGCGGGTCCCGGCCAGCCGGGCGAAGGCCAGCAGGGTCTTCGGCGGGCCGACCACGGCGAAGAAGGTGATGAAGGCGCTGCTCAGGTTGAAGACGAACATGGGCCAAGCATGACCGCGGGGCCCGGGGCGGCCGGTCCGCCACGCCCCGCGGCCGGGCGTGGCGTGGCTCTCCCCACCGGCGGTTCATTCCCGGTCACGGCCGAATTCGCCCGGATGGCGGCCCCGGGTCGAAGGGACGGGCGCCCTCGGTTGCTATGGAGTCAGGACGGCCGGCGAGCGGGGCCACTCCGCCGCGGAAGCGAGGATGCGACATGTGCCTGAACCGTAAGGACCTGGGCCTGCTGGCCCTGCGCAGCGCGGTCGGCGGCGTGCTGATCGCGCACGGTACCCAGAAGCTGTTCGGCTGGTTCGGGGGCGGCGGCCTGGAGGGCGCCACCCAGGCCATGGAGCAGATGGGGTTCCACCCGGCCCGGCAGAGCGCGCTGGCGGCCGGTCTCGGCGAGGCGGGCGGCGGCGCGCTGCTGGTGGCCGGGCTGGCGACCCCGGCGGCCGGCGCGGTGGTGGCCGGGACGATGGCGGGCGCGGTGTCGGTGCACGCCCCGGCCGGCTTCTTCGCGATGTCCGGCGGCTACGAGTACCCGGCGTTCCTCGGCGCGACCGGGCTGGCGCTCGGCCTGGCCGGCGCCGGCCGCTACTCGCTGGACCACCTGACCGGCCACGTCTTCGACCGGCCGTGGGTGGGCCTGGTGTCCTTCGTGGCGAGTGCCGCCGGGGCGTACGGCGTCGTCGCCCGGCGCCGGCACCAGGTGCGGCTGCGCGAGGAGCGGGCCGCGGTGGAGTCCGACTCGCAGGAGGGTTCGGGGCTGTCCTGAAGCCCTCCCGGCGGCCCGGCTCACCCGGAGGCAGCAGCCCTGCTGGCGGCGGCCCCACGGCCCTCGGAGGGTGGGCCTGGAGGTGTGCCGGGCAGCCCGGCGCCGACCGGAAACGAGGGACCGCATGGACCGCCAGCCGCTCACCCGCGCGAGCGCCCTGACCCCGCCGAGGGTCACCGCCCAGGACCTGGACGCACCGCCGCTGCGTCGCCAACGGCACGTGGTGGCAGGGGTGTTGGCCGTGGCGGTGGCCGGCGCGGCGGCGCTCGCGGGCTGCTCCTCCGGGCAGAGCGCGAGCAGCGTGGCCTCCTCGGCGGCGGCCGCGGTGGAGAAGGGGGCGAGCGCCGCCGCCTCCGCGGCCTCGGCGCTGGCCTCGGTGGCCGGCGGGGCGGGATCCGCGATCGCCTCGGCCGAGGCGCAGGCCTCGGCGGCGGTGTCGGCGGCCTCCTCCGCGGTCGCCGGGATCAAGGGCGGGCTGGACGCCAAGGGGGACGTCACCGCCGGGGCGGTGACCACCGGTTCGGACGGCAAGCCGCAGGTGCAGCTGACCGTCACCAACCACGGGCAGCAGTCGTACCGGTACGTGATCCAGCTGAACTTCACCGACGGGTCCGGCAACGTGCTGGACGCGACCGCGGTGACCGTCCAGGACCTGGCGGTCGGGCAGAGCACCCAGGTCACCGCGCACGCCCACCGGGACCTCTCCGGCACGGTCAAGGCCGAGGTGGCCAACGCCGTCCGCTACTGACCCGGCCGCCGGGGCCGGCGCCGGCTCCTCCGTCGAGTCCGTGCCGGCTCCTGCCGTGAGTCCGGTGCCGGCTCAGGGTGCGGCCGCCCAGCTCGGCGCGGGGGTGGAACCTTAAGCGGGCCTCAAGGCCCAACGGCACCCCTTGACGGGCGAGTTGGTCTAGTCCATTTTTATTGCCCAGGTGCAGGGAGCCCCTGAACCGGCGTCGGCGGCCTCGTGCGGCCGGCGCCGGTTCGGCACATCCCGGTAGTCCGTCATGGTCTGATCCCGCTCGATTCCCCACCCATGCCTGTCATGTCCCGGTCGTCCGGCCCCACCCCGGACGCGTGCCCCCCCGGGGCGACGGGAACCCCCACAACCAGGAGTCACGCACCCATGCTGCGCTCACGCATTGAAAGGGCCGGGACCCCGGCGCCGCAGGCCGGCCGCCGACGCCGCCCGAAGAGCATGGCCGCCATCGCGGCCGGCACCACCGCCTCCCTGCTGCTCGGCGCCGGCCTCGCGCTGTCCGGCGGCGGCGCGGCCAACGCCGCGACCACCAACTCCACCGGTGCGCCCGCCACCAGCGGCGGCATCAAGGTCGCCTACTTCGACCAGTGGTCGGTCTACGCGAACGCGTACTACCCCAAGACGATCCAGGACACCGGCGTCGCCAAGAACCTGGACTACCTGATCTACTCGTTCGCCAACATCCACCCGACCGACCTGGGCTGTTTCGAGGCCACCAAGGCCGCCGACGGGAACGACAACAACCCCAATGCGGGTGACGGCGCGGGCGACGCGTTCGCCGACTACCAGAAGAGCTTCGGCGCGGACATCTCGGTCGACGGCGTCGGCGACGTCTGGAACCAGCCGATCGCGGGCAACTTCAACCAGCTGAAGAAGCTGAAGGCGAAGAACCCGAACCTCAAGGTCCTGCTCTCGCTGGGCGGTTGGACCTACTCCAAGTACTTCTCGCCGGCCTCCGCCACGGACGCCTCGCGCAAGCACCTGGTGTCGTCCTGCATCGACATGTTCATCAAGGGCAACCTGCCCAAGGACGCCGGCTTCGGCGGCCCGGGGTCGGCGGCCGGTGTCTTCGACGGCATCGACATCGACTGGGAGTACCCGGGCGGCGGCGGCCACACCGGCAACATCTCCAGCCCGGCGGACAAGCAGAACTTCACCGCGCTGCTGAAGGAGTTCCGCACCCAGCTGGACGCGCAGGGCGCGGCCGACAAGAAGACCTACGGCCTGTCGGCGGCGGTCGGTGCCGGCCAGGACAAGATCATGAACGTCGAGACCGACAAGATCGGTCAGTACCTGACCTTCCTCGACGTCATGACCTACGACATGCACGGCGGCTGGGACGCCCAGGGCCCGACCAACCACCAGTCCGCGCTCTACTCGACCCCGGACGACCCGTCGACCCCGGCCAAGCCGGGCAACGGCAAGTACTCGATCGACAACGCCATCAAGGCGTGGACGGTCGGTGACAAGGAGTACGGCATCCCCGGCGGCTTCCCCGCCAACAAGATCAACATGGGTGTGCCGTTCTACTACCGCGGCTGGACCGGCGTGAAGGACAACGGCAAGCACGGCCTGTTCCAGCCCGCCACCCAGCCGGCGGCCGGCGCGGCGATGTCCGGCAACGTCCCCGGCATCCAGATGTACAAGGAGCTCTCGGGCTTCGTCGACAACCCGTCCAAGACCTTCTGGGACGACGGCGCCCAGGCCACGTACTTCTACGACGGCAACACCTTCTGGAGCGGTGAGGACGCCAGGTCCATCCAGGCCAAGCTCGACTACGCGCACTGCAACGGCCTCGGCGGCTCCTTCGCCTTCTCGCTGTACGACCTGGGCACCAAGACCGCCCTGTTCGACAAGATGGTGAGCGCCACCAACGGCTCCGCGTCCGCCTGCCCGGCCCCGCCGACCGGCACGCCGACCCCGACCCCGACCTCGACCGGCACCCCCACGGGCACGCCGACGGGCACGCCGACCGGCACCCCCACGGGCACGCCGACCGGCACCCCGACCACCCCGGCCTCCTGCCCGAGCGCCCCGAGCTGGGACGCGAACACCACCTACGCGGCCGGCGGCACCAAGGTCTCGTGGAAGGGCCACTACTACACCAACAAGTGGTGGACCAAGGGCGACGACCCGAGCCTGAGCGGCCAGTGGGGCGTCTGGACCGACAACGGTCCCTGCTGACGGTCCACCGGACCACCGGGGGCCCGACGGATCCCCGCAGCACCTGAAGCGACGGGTCCGGCCCGCCGGGAGGAGCATCCTCCCGGCGGGCCGGACCCGTTCGCGTTCCCCGGTCCCCCGGGGCACGTCCGTCCGGCGAGGCGCCCGGACCGGCCCTAGTCCAGGTCGGCGGTGCGCCCGAGCGCGTCCGGCTGGCTCTCCTCGATCCGCCGCAGCATCCGGCCCAGCATCGCGGAGAGCGTGGCCCGCTCCTCGCCCGCGACGTCCTGGAGCAGCTCCTCCTCGAAGACCGCGGCCATCCGCATCGACTCCAGCCACTTGTCGCGGCCGGTCTCGGTGAGCTCGATGATCACCCGCACCCGGTTGGTCTCGTCCCGCTCCCGGGTGACCAGGCCGTCCGCCACCATCCGGTCGATCCGGTGCGTCATCGCCGCCGGGGTGAGCCCGAGGCGCTTGGCCAGCTCGCCCGGCCCCAGCTGGTACGGGCTGCCGGAGACCACCAGCGCCTTGAGCACCTCCCACTCGGCGGAGGTGATTCCGAGCACAGTCAGCTGCCGGTCGTACGCCACGCCCATCCGCCGGGAGACCCGGTTGAGGGTCTGCACGATCGTCTCCACCTGGGGGTCGACGGTGGGGAATTCCCGCTGGTAGACGGCCACCTGCTCGGCGATGCCGAACTCCAGGGGGGTGGCCGGGGCGGGCTTGCCGTCAGCCGGCCGCGGCTTGTCCGTAGTCATGCCGAACAGTGTCGCACGAGGATGCACCCCTTAAGCCTTTGACTCCGCACTCTTCTGGTGCTAAGACTTTATCTCGTCAAACTTTAGCTCTGAAATCTTCTGGACTTAAGAGTTCCAGTCGAAACTCAGGAAGGGATGTGCACGGTGACCGGCACGGTGAAGCAGCAGAGGCAGCAGCGGCGTGGAGCGGGCGGCCCGCTGCGCCGCGTCCAGATCGGCAACGCGCTCAGTGCGTTCGGCAGCGGGTTCACGATGCCGTACATGTTCGTGTACGTGGACCAGGTGCGCGGGCTGGGCTCGCTGGCGGCCGGGATGGTGTTCACCGTCTTCGCGCTGGCGGCCCTCGCCGTCCTGCCGTTCACCGGCCGCGGCATCGACAGGTACGGCCCCCGCCCGGTGCTGCTGGCCGGTACGGCGCTCGCCGCCACCGGCGCGTTCGCCTTCGGCCACGCCACCGGCACCCCGGCCCTGCTGGTCTCCTCCTTCCTGTTCGGCGCGGGTGTCACCACCTGCCAGCCGGCCCTCGCCACGATGATCGTCCGCTGCTCCACGGCGGCCACCCGCTCGCACGCCTTCGCGCTCCAGTTCACCCTGGTCAACCTGGGCATGGGCATCGGCGCCCTGGTCGGCGGGCAGATCGTGAACGTGGCCGACCCGGCCAGCCTCACCCGGCTGTTCACCATCGAGGCGGTGACGTTCCTCGGCCTCGCCCTGGTCACCGGCACCGCCCGGATGCCCATGGTCCAGCTGACCGTCGTCCAGGAGAAGAACGACGGCCCGACGGGGCTGCGCGCGCTGGTCGCCGACAAGGCGATGCTGCGGCTCTGCCTGCTCGCCGGGCTGATCTTCTTCACCTGCTACGGCCAGTTCGAGTCCGGAGTCGCGGCCTTCGCCACCGACACCGTCGGCACCGCGCCCTCCACCCTGGGCCTCGCGATCGGCGCCAACGCGCTGACCATCGTGGTGCTGCAGATGTTCGTGGTGCGGATCACCGCGCGGCGCCGCCGCACCACCGCGATGGCCGCGGCCGGTGTGGTCTGGCTCGGCGCCTGGGCGATGGCCCTGGTGGCCGGCCTGATCCGGACCGAGACCATGGCCGCCACGGTCGCCATCGTCTCGATCTACGCCCTCTTCGGCGTCGGCGAGTCGCTGCTCGCGCCCACCATGGGCCCGAT
The DNA here is from genome assembly GCF_040629945.1 of Kitasatospora sp. NPDC005856. Taxonomy (NCBI): domain Bacteria; kingdom Bacillati; phylum Actinomycetota; class Actinomycetes; order Kitasatosporales; family Streptomycetaceae; genus Kitasatospora; species Kitasatospora sp. NPDC005856. The sequence continues at coordinate 25,381 of NZ_JBEXWT010000014.1, forward strand.
CGTCGCGGACCTCGCCCCGGCCCGGCTGCTCGGCACCTACAACGCCGGGTACGCCCTGGTGAAGCAGATCGCGGTCGCGGTCGGCCCGGCCGTCGGCGTGCTGCTGGTCGGCTCCGGCACCTGGCCGCTCTACCTGGCGGCCATGGCGGGCTCCACGCTGCTGGTCGTCGCCATGGCGCTGCGGCTGCGCCCGTACCTCACGCCGGAGCAGGACAACGCGGCTCCGGCCGTGGTCCACACGCCGGCCCCGGTCCGGGAGCTGCAGACGGCCGCGTAGCGGAACGGACGGCAAGAGCGTTCGGAACGGGCGCCGACCAGGTCACCTGGTCGGCGCCCGTCGCGCTTGGCTTCGCGCGCACCGCCACATAGTGTCAGTGGCTGTTGACCGCCCGGCCCCGCCCGGCGCGGCACGACCCGGGCGGAGCCAGGACCCGGGCAGACCAGACAGGCGAATCGGCGAGGCTATGACGCAAGCGGCGCTCACGCACCCACCGGCGGCCCCGGCCACCGCCGCCCCGGCACCGGCCCCGCGCGGGGGCCTGGTCCGCTGGGCGGCCGACCGCTCCGGCTGGCTCGGACCGATCGCCGTGGCGCTCTTCGCCGGCCTGCTGCGGTTCTGGAACCTCGGCCACCCCGACTCCTTCGTCTTCGACGAGACGTACTACCCCAAGGACGCCTGGTCGCTGCTCCAGCAGGGCTACGAGGGCACCTGGCCCGACCATGCCAACGCCGACATCCTCTCCGTCCCGCAGTCGATCCCGCTGACCTCCGCGCCCGAGTTCATCGCCCACCCGCCGCTCGGCAAGTGGGTCATGGCGATCGGCGAGCAGCTGTTCGGCCTGAACCCCTTCGGCTGGCGGTTCATGACCGCCCTGCTCGGCACCGTCACCGTGCTGATGCTGGCCCGGATCGGCCGCCGCCTCTTCGGCTCCACCCTGATCGGCTGCACCGCCGCGCTGCTGATGTCGGTGGACGGCCTCCAGTTGGTGATGAGCCGGGTCGGCCTGCTCGACGGCATCCAGATGTTCTTCGTGCTCGCCGCCTTCGGCAGCCTGCTGATCGACCGCGACCGCACTCGCGCCCGGCTCGCCACGGCCGCCGGAACCGTCGGCGGCGACACCGTCCGGCTCGGGTGGCGCCCCTGGCGGATCGCCGCCGGGGTGTTCCTCGGCGCCGCCTGCGCGGTCAAGTGGAACGGCGCCCCGATCCTCGCCGCCTTCGGCATCCTGACCGTCCTGTGGGACCAGTCCGGCCGCCGCGCCGCCGGCGCCCGCCACCCCTGGCGGTCCATGCTGCGCCGGGACGCCGTCCCCGCCTTCCTCGCCATGGTCGGCTCCGCCGTGGTGGTGTACGTCGGCGCCTGGAGCGGCTGGCTCGCCACCGGCGGCTCCGGCCCGACCGGCGGGGGCGGCTACGACCGGCACTGGGCCGACGGGCGCGCCGGGCTCTCCCCGGACAGCGTCCTCGGCATCCCGCTGCCGCAGATCCCGATGAGCTGGGTGCCCGCGTCGCTGCGCAGCCTCTGGCACTACCACTCGCAGATGTACGACTTCAACACCGGCCTGAGCACCCCGCACACCTACCAGTCCAACCCCTTCGCCTGGCTGGTCGACGGCCGCCCGGTCTCGATGTACTGGGAGCAGGTCCCGTACGGGCAGCGCGGCTGCACCTCCTCGGGCGGCTGCGCCTCGCAGATCCTCGGCCTCGGCACGCCCTTCCTCTGGTGGGCGGCCTGCTTCGCACTGGTCTACCTGCTGTGGCGCTGGTTCTTCCGGCGGGACTGGCGCTCGGGCGCGGTGCTGTGCGCGGTGGCCGGGATCTACCTGCCCTGGTTCCGGTACCAGGAGCGGACGATCTTCTCCTTCTACATGGTCGTGCTGGTGCCGTTCCTGTGCCTGGCCGTCGCCCAGATGCTCGGGGCGATGCTCGGCCCGCCCGGGTGCAGCCCCGAGCGCCGCCGGATCGGGGCGATCGGGGCCGGGGCGGTCGTGCTCGCGATCGTCGGCTGCTTCGCCTTCTTCTACCCGCTGTACACGGCGGAGGTGATCCCGATGTCGTCCTGGCAGGACCGGATGTGGTTCACCAGCTGGATCTGAGGGCCGCACCCGATGAGCCGTATCCGACGGGCCGTGTCCGATGGGCCTGGGTCTGATGGGCGCCGGCCGATGGGCCGGATCTGATGCTCCCGGCGGACCTGGCGGCCTCCGGCGGCCAGCTGCTGCCGGTCACCCCGCTGCTCGGGGCGGTCACCGCGGTGCTGCTGCTGGCCGCCGTCGCGGTGGCCGGGTGGGGCCTGCTCGGCCACGGTCACGCCGTGCTGCGGGCCGGGCTGCGCGCCGTGGTGCAGCTGGCCGCCGTCGCCGCGGTGATCACCTGGGTGGTCGGTTCGCTCTGGTGGTCGGCGCTGTTCGTGGTGCTGATGTTCTCCGTCGCGGTGCGCACGGCCGGACGGCGGATGACCCCGGGCCCGGACTGGGTCCGGGCGGCGGCCCCGATCGGCGCCGGGGTGCTGCCGGTGCTCGCCCTGCTGCTGGGCACCGGGCTGCTGCCGGCCGAGGGCCTGTCCGTCATCCCGGTCGCGGGCATCCTGATCGGCGGGGCGCTCAGCGCGACCTCGCTGGCCGGGCGGCGGGCCCTGGACGAGCTGCGGCTGCGGCACGGTGAGGTGGAGGCGGCGCTGGCGCTCGGCTTCGAGGAGCGCGACGCCCGGCTGGAGATCTGCCGGACGGCGGCGGCGACCTCGCTCGTCCCGGCGCTGGACCAGACCCGGACGGTCGGCCTGGTCACCCTGCCCGGGGCCTTCGTCGGGATGCTGCTGGGCGGGGCCTCGCCGGTCCAGGCGGGGGCCGTGCAACTGTTCGTGCTGATCGGGTTGCTGGCGGTGGAATCGGTGGCGATCGTGGTGGTGCTGGAACTGGTCGGCCGCGGGCTGGTCGCGGCCGAGCCGGACGGGGTCGCCCGCTAGGGCGTCGGCCGATGCCGCGGGTCGCGGGTCGGTCTCCCCGGACGGGCCCGTTGACCCCGTCGGGTACGCTGGTGGTCGTTGAAGGGGAGTAGCCCTCCACCGGACCGTCGACATACTGACCCCCCAGGGGTCCGGCGCCCGGGGCACCGCTCGAAGAGCGTTGCCGGCGAGACCTTCGGCCGCAGTGCTGTGACCATGACCAGTGCTGTCGGGCCGAAGTGTCCCCTGACGGAGCTGCGGAGGCCGGGCAGCCCGACCGAGGACTCCTGATGAGTATCACCATTGCCGCGTTGACCTTCGGCATCATCTTCCTGTCCGAACTGCCGGACAAGACCGCGCTGGCCAGCCTGGTGCTCGGCACCAAGTACCGCGCGAGCTACGTCTTCGCGGGCATCGCCGCGGCCTTCGCCCTCCAGGTGGGCCTCGCGCTCGTCGCCGGGCACCTGCTCACCCTGCTGCCGCACCGCTGGGTGGAGGGCGTCACCGGCGTGCTGTTCCTGGTCGGCGCGGCGATGCTGCTGTTCCACGGTGGCGAGGAGGAGGACGAGCACGCGGCCAAGGAGCCGTCCTCGAACAGCTTCTGGAAGGTGGCCGGGGCCAGCTTCGTGGTCGTCGCGGTCGCCGAGTTCGGTGACCTGACCCAGATCATGACCGCCAACCTGGCCGCCAAGTACGCCGACCCGCTGGCCGTCGGCCTGGGCTCCTGGCTGGCGCTGTGCGCGGTCGGCGGGATCGCCATCGTGGGCGGGCAGAAGCTGCTCAAGTACGTGCCGATGAAGCTGATCATCCGGGTCGCGGCGACGATCATGGTGGTGCTGGCAGGCATCAGCATCTTCGGGGCGATCACGGGCTGATCCCCGCGCCGGTCGGCGGTCGGCTCTCGGGACGACCGCCGACCGGGCCCTGCGGTCAGCAGGTGTTGTGCTTGTCCAGGGCGGCGCGGGTGTTGGGGCCGAAGATGCCCCGCTTGTCGCCCTTGACGTCCCACATCCACTGGACGTAGCTGACGGTGTTCACGGTGGTGTCGTCGTACAGCCCGGTCACCGGCACGCTCGCCCAGCAGACGACGACGGCGAGCTTCTGCTGGAGGGCCGTGACGTCCGGGCCGCTCATCCCGTACTGCAGGACCCGCGGGGTCGGGGTGGCGGTGGGCGAAGGGGCCGGGGCAGGGGTGCTCGGCGCCGGCGCGGTCGGCGTGGGGGTCGGGACGGGGGGAGCGGCCGGGGCCTCGGCGGTCGGCGTGGCGGTCGGGGCCGGGGCGGCCGTCTTCGTCGGGCTCGGCCTGCGGGTGGGGGTGGGCGTCGGACTCGGCGCCTGGCTGGTCGGCGCCGCCGTGCTCGGGGCGGGCGCCGCCAGGGTGGGCGGGTCCACGGGCGCGGGCACCAGGGTGCTCGTCGGCAGCGGCTGCGCCCGCTTGGCCGGCGGCTCGCCGGAGGGCGTCACCGCGTACGCGACACCGATGGTGAGCGCCACCAGGGCGGCGCCGACCCCGGCGAGCAGCCCCTTGCGCTGGGCGAGCGGGCGCCGGTCGGACTGCTCGGCCGCCCTCCTGGCGGCCCGGCCGCCGCCGGCCTCCGGCCCGGGCGCGCCCGGGGCCCGACCGGTGTTCGAGGCCGGCCCGGCGTCCGGCGCCTGCCCGAAGGAGAAGAGGCCGATCTCGTTCCCGGCCGGCCCCGAAGCCGGTGCGTGCGGGTGCGGGCCCGGCCCGGGCGGGACGGGCGGCAGCACGGTGGTGGCGGCGTAGCCGTCGACCTCCGGGTAGGTGTCGGCCCCCGGGTAGCCGCCGGCCCCCGCGTGGGCACCGGCGGCCACCCCGAACGGGTCCTGCCCCGGGGCGACGGGCGGCAGCACGGTGGTGGCGTACGCGTCGGCGTCCGGTCCGAGCGGGGGAGCGGCCGGCGGCCCGGGCCGCCCCGGGGGCGCGGGCGGCAGCACCGTGGTCGCGAACGGGTCCACCACCGGCGCGTTCGGGTGGGTCCCGTCGGCCACCTGGTCGGCGGTCTGCGGGACGTACGGGCGCACCAGCGGGCCCCCTAGGTGGGGCAGGACGGCGGTCTCGGTGAGGCTCGGGTCCGGGACGCAGCCGCAGCCGGTGGAGCGTGCGGTGCCGCACGTCGGGCAGTGCTGGTCCGGCATCGGCCGGTCCTCCTCGGTTTCGCGTCGACTTCGCGGGCGGATGTTCGGTCGTTCGGCGCACCTTCCGGGCGGACCCGGGGCGCACGATCGCGCCTGATTATGCAGGACCGCCCGAAGGGTGGACAGGGGCGTCCGTCCCCCGGCGGGGGTGTTGTGCCGGTTGGTGCCGGTTGGCTCTCCGGAGAATGCCCGGGGCGCGGCGGTTGTCCCCGGCGCTTACGCTCGGCTCAACCCGATGGAACACATCGGGACGAACCGGCGCACGCTGTGAGCTGGGAGTGATCATCCGCACGGCCCGGCCGACGGGCCCGCGCCCCCATGGAGACGCCATGCCCACGGAGACGTCGTGATGCCCACGGAGACGTCGTGATGTCGACGGAGACGCCATGACGGAGCAGCACGCCGCGTCCGGCCGGAGCGCCGGGTCCGACCGAGCCGCCGGGTCCGACCGGAGTGCCGCGGGCGGGAGCGGCCCGCCGGCGGTCACCGTCCCCAACCTCTGGGTGCCGATCGGCGCCCTGCTGCTGGCGATGCTGCTCGCCGCCCTCGACCAGACCATCGTCTCCACCGCGCTGCCGACCATCGTCAGCGACCTCGGCGGCCTCGAACACCTCTCCTGGGTGGTCACCGCCTACCTGCTGGCGTCCACCGCCGCGACCCCGCTCTGGGGCAAGCTCGGCGACATGTACGGCCGGAAGCGCTTCTTCCAGGCCTCCATCGTGATCTTCCTGCTCGGCTCGGTGCTGTGCGGGATCGCCCAGAACATGGGCGAGCTGATCGCCTTCCGCGCACTCCAGGGCCTGGGCGGCGGCGGGCTGATGGTGCTCTCCCAGGCGATCGTCGGCGACCTCGTCGCCCCGCGGGACCGCGGCCGCTACCAGGGCCTCTTCGGTGCCGTGTTCGGCGTCACCAGCGTGCTCGGGCCGCTGCTCGGCGGCGTGTTCGTCGACAACCTCAGCTGGCGCTGGGTCTTCTACATCAACCTGCCGATCGGCGTCGTCGCCCTGGTGGTGATCGCGATGGTGCTGCACGGGCGGGAGGTCCGGCGCGAGCACCGGATCGACTACCTCGGCACCGTCCTGATCGCCGCCGTCGCCACCTGCCTGGTGCTGATGACCTCGCTCGGCGGGACCACCTGGGACTGGACCTCCTGGCAGATCGTCGGCCTCGGCGTGCTCGGCCTGGTGCTGCTGCTCGCCTTCGTCCTGGTCGAGCGGACCGCGGTGGAGCCGGTGCTGCCGTTGCGGCTGTTCCGCTCGCGGACCTTCAGCCTGGTCGCGGTGATCTCCTTCGTGGTCGGCTTCGCGATGTTCGGCGCGCTGACCTACCTGCCGACCTTCCTCCAGGTGGTCCACCAGGTCTCGCCCACCCTGTCCGGCCTCCACATGCTGCCGATGGTGCTCGGCATGCTGCTCACCTCGATCGGGTCCGGTCAGATCGTCGCCCGCACCGGTCACTACCGGATCTTCCCGATCGCCGGGACGGCCGTGACCACCGTCGGGCTGCTGCTGCTCTCCCGGCTGGACGAGCACAGCAGCACCGCCGAGACGAGCTTCTACTTCCTGGTCTTCGGACTCGGGCTGGGCCTGGTGATGCAGGTGCTGGTGCTGATCGTGCAGAACTCGGTCGGCTACGAGGACCTCGGTGTGGCCACCGCGGGCGCCACCTTCTTCCGCTCCATCGGGGCCTCCTTCGGCGTCTCCATCTTCGGGACGGTCTTCGCGAGCGGCCTGAGCAGCCGGCTCGCCGACGCCCTGGCGGGGGTGCCGCTGCCGCCCGGCTTCCAGCCGGAGACCATCACCTCCGACCCGCGGGTCATCCCCCAGCTGCCGGCCGACGTCCAGCCGGCGGTCTACCACGCGTACGCCGAGTCGATCACCCGGGTGTTCCTGTACGCGGTGCCGGTCGCGGTGGTCGCCTTCGTGCTGTCGCTGTTCCTGCGCGAACAGAAGCTGCGCTCCAGCGTCACCGCGCCGGACCTCGGCGAGTCCATCGGCGTCAACCCGGTCGAGCGCACCTCGCTGGACGAGATCGCCCGCGCGCTCTCGGTGCTGAACGGCCGCGAGGCCCGGCGCGACCTCTTCCGGCGGATCACCGAGACCGCCGGGCTGGACCTGCGGCCCGCCTCCAGCTGGCTGCTCCTCCAGGTGCACCAGCACGGCTCGGTCGAGCCGGCCGAACTGGCCGAGCGGCGGATCGTCCCGATGGCCGTCGTGGAGGAGGCCGTCCGGGAGGTGGAGGGCCGGGGACTGGCCGTACGGTCCGGCGGGCTGCCGCTGCGGCTCACCGAAGCGGGGGAGGAGGTGGCGCTGCGGTTGGTCGCCGCCCGGCGCACCCAGCTCGCCGAACTGCTGGGGGACTGGGACGAGCAGCGGTACGCCGAACTCGCCGGGGTGCTGAACCGGCTCAGCTCCTCGCTCTGTGCGGACCTGCGGGACCGACCGGACCCGTCGGGACCCCAGGGGCCGTACCGTGGGGAGGGCCGGTCGTTCTGACGGCCTGCCGGAAAGGTGGTGCGGCATGCCGCTCGAAATCGAGCGCAAGTTCCTGCTGGGTGACTTCGAGCCGCCGGACACGGCGGTGCGGCAGCACATCGAGCAGGGCTACATCACGATCAAGGACGACGGGACGGAGGTGCGGCTGCGGCGGATCGCCGACAGCTGCGTCCTCGGCGTCAAGCGCAAGGACTCCTCGGCCGGCGCACCGGTCCGGATCGAGGTGGAACGCGAGCTCGGGGAACAGGAGTTCACCGAACTCTGGCCCGCCACCGAGGGGGCGCGACTGAGCAAGGACCGCTACACCTTCGAGGCCTCCGGCGTCACGGTCTACGCGGACGTCTACCAGGGGGAGCTGGCCGGACTGCGCACCGCCGAGGTCGAGTTCGGCTCGGAGGCCGAGGCGGAGGCGTTCTCGGCACCGGAGTGGTTCGGCGCCGAGATCACCGGCGTGAAGGCCTACAAGAACCAGACCCTCGCGACCCGTGGACGGCCCGGCCGTGAGGTGTAGCAGACTGCTGTCCGTCAGCAGTCACCGAAACAGAAGGAGCGTGCCATGTCCGTCGTCAAGATCAACGTCCTGACGGTGCCGGCCGAGCAGCGCGAGGTGCTGGAGCAGCGCTTCGCCTCCCGCGCCGGCGCGGTGGAGAACTCGGACGGCTTCGAGTGGTTCGAGCTCCTGCGCCCCGTCGAGGGCACCGACCAGTACCTCGTCTACACCCGCTGGCGCAGCGAGGAGGACTTCAAGGCCTGGATGGAGGGCCCCATGAAGTCCGCCCACCAGAACGGCGGTGAGGGCGAGGCCCCCAAGCGTCCCGCCGCCACCGGCTCCACGCTCTGGTCCTTCGAGGTCGTCCAGTCGGCGGGCCCCAAGGCCTGACGTCAGGAGAGCCGTTGCGCGCCCCGGGGTTCGTCTAACCCCGGGGCGCGCTCGTGTGCGGGGAGGGGGCGGAGGGCGGGCAGGGGGGCGTGGTCGGTGGGCCAGAGGAGGCGGAGGTGGAGGGGCGGGGGGTCGAGGGGGAGGCGGGTGAGGGTGCCGGCGGTGAGGCGGTCGTGGACGGCGTGGGCGGGGAGGAGGGCGATGCCGAGGCCCTGTTCGGCGCAGGCACGGGTGGTGGGGACGGCGCCGGTGTGGAGGCGTTGGACGTGGGAGCCGAGGAGGCGGTCGCCGGCGAGGCGGTAGGAGCAGGTGGGGGAGCCGACGAGGAGGCGCTGGCCGCGGAGGTGGTCGGGGGTGAGGGTGGTGGCGCGGGCCAGTGGGTGGGTGGGGGCCGCGACCAGGGCGAGGGGGACGGCCTGGAGGTCGAGGTGGTCGAGCGGGGCGGGTGGCAGGGGGAAGCCGAGCGCGCCGAGCGGGCCGGGGGCGTCCAGGACGACGGCGGCGTCCAGGGCACCGGCCGCGACACCGTCGAGGAGCGCGTCACGGGCGCGGTCGGTGTGGAGGGACAGGTCCAGGCCGTGCCGGCGGTCGGTGAGGCGGGCGAGGACGGCCGGGAGGTGGGTGGCGGCGACGGCTGCCAGGACGCCGAGGCGCAGCCGGGTCCGGGCGGCGACGGCGACGGAGACTTCGCGGCGGGCCTGTTCGGCCTGGTCGAGGAGACGGCGGGACCAGGGCAGCAGCCGCTCTCCCGCCGAGGTGAGGGTCAGGTCGCGCCGCGCCCGGTCGAACAGGTCGGTGCCGAGGCTGAGCTCGAGGGTGCGGACCTGTTCGGAGACGGAGGACGGGGTCACCCCGAGCGCCATGGCCGCGCCGGCGACGGTGCGATGGATGACGACGGCCTCGAAGACGCGCAACTGACCTAGTTCCACTGGCTCCCCCGAACGCCCTCGTTCCCGGTGCTGCGGGACAGCGTACGGGGGCGTGCGAGGGCGCACGGGGGTTCCCGGGTTCCGGCCGTCCGGGGGCGTTCCCGGGTTCCGGCCGTCCGGGGCTTCGGAGGGCGGACCGCCCTCTCAGAGGCTCACCGGCGTCTCCCGCTCCATGTGGGTGAGCTTCTCCGGGTTGCGCACCGAGTAGATGCCGGTGATCAGCCCCTCGTCGATCCGCATCGCCACCACCAGGTCGATCTCCCCGTCCATCCGCAGGATCAGCGCCGGGTGCCCGTTGACCTGGGCCGGTTCGCACGTCCTCAGCGGCCCCCACACCGCCACGCCCGCGGCCAGCAGGCGGCCCACGGGCCCCGCGCCGACGGTGGGCCGGGGCATGGCCTGCTTGATGCCGCCGCCGTCGCTCAGCGCGACCACGTCGGGGGCGAGGAGGTCCAGGAGCTGTTGCAGGTCGCCCGTCTCGACGGCCCGTCGGAAGGCGGCGACGGCGGTGCGGGCCTCGTCGGCCGAGACCGCGCCGCGCGGTCGGCGGGCGGCGACGTGGGCGCGCGCCCGGTGGGCGATCTGGCGGACCGTGACCGGGGTCCTGTCGACGGCCTCCGCGATCTCCTCGTACCCGAGGCCGAACACCTCGCGCAGCACGAACACCGCCCGCTCGGTGGGTGCGAGGGTCTCCAGGACCATCATCATCGCCATCGAGATGCTGTCCGCCAGCTCGACCTGCTCGGCGACGTCCGGCGAGGTGAGCAGCGGTTCGGGCAGCCACGGGCCGACGTAGGACTCCTTGCGCCGGCCGATCGTGCGCAGCCGTCCGAGCGCCTGTCGGGTGGTGATCCGGACGAGGTAGGCGCGCCGGTCCCGCACGACGGCGAGGTCGACGCCCGCCCAGCGCAGCCAGGTCTCCTGGAGGACGTCCTCGGCGTCCACCGCCGAGCCGAGCATCTCGTAGGCGACGGTGAACAGCAGGTTGCGGTGGGCGACGAAGGCCTCGGTGGCCGGGTCGGGGTGGCGGCCGTCCGCGTGCTCGCCGCTCATCTCGGGTCTCCTTCCGTCGGCTGGTGCCTCCCACAGGACGCCGGAGCCCGCCGATCCGTGACAGCCCGGCGATGTGACCTGCGCCATACGGCCGCCGGTGTCACGCCGGGGCGCCCGTCGGCATCTCCTGTCCGACCGAACGGAAACGCGGTGCGTCGGCAGGAGGCCGGGATGACGGTGGTACCCGAGATGAAGGTGGTCGTGGTGGGCGCCGGTTACGCGGGCATGCTCGCGGCGAACCGGGTCGCGCGGAAGGTGCGGGCCGCCGAGGTGACGGTGGTCAACCCGCGCCCGGACTTCGTGGAGCGGGTGCGGCTGCACCAGCGGATCGCGGGGACGGCCGCCGCCGTGGAACCGATCGCGTCGATGCTCCGGGACGGGGTCGCGCTGGAGGTCGGCACCGTCGACCGGATCGGCGACGGCGTCGTCACGCTGGACGACGGAACGGGCCTCACCTTCGACTGGGCGTTCCTCGCCGTGGGCAGCACGGTGCGGCCGATGCCGGGAACCGTCCCGGTGGGCAGCTGGGAGGGCGCGGAGCAGGCCCGGACGGCGCTGGCCGCGCTGCCCGCCGGGAGCGCGGTCACGGTGGTCGGCGGCGGCCCGACCGGCATCGAGACGGCGGCCGAGCTCGCCGAGGCGCGGCCGGACCTGCGGGTGCGGATCGTCGGGTCGGCGGTGGCCGGGGACTTCACCGAGCGGGCGCACCGGAAGGTCCGGGACGGGCTGGCGCGGTTGGGCGTCGAGGCGGTGGACGGCCACGTCGTGCGGACCACCGAGAGTGCGGTGCACCTGCGGTCGGGCGTGGCGCTCGCCTCCGACCTGACCCTGTGGGCGATCGTGTCGGGCGTCCCCGGGCTCGCCACCCGCAGCGGCCTCACCGTCGACGGGGACGGCCGGATGGCCGTGGACGCGTCCCTGCGCAGCGTCGACGACGAGCGGCTCTTCGCCATCGGCGACTGCGCCGCCGTCCCCGGCGCCCGCTTCGCCTGCGCGCTGGCCGGCCCGCAGGCCGTCCGCGCGGTGGACAACCTGCGTCGCCTGCTCGCGGGCCGCACCCCCGCGCCGTACACCCCGCGCTACGTCGCCCGGGCCGTCACCCTCGGCCGGCGCGGCGCGGTGGCTCAGTTCACCCGGCGCGACGACAGCCTGCGGCGCTCGCACCTCGCCGGGCGCGGCGGGGTCATGCTCAAGGAACTGGCCTCCCGCGGCGGGAAGTTCGGTGCCCGGACGGGCATCGGGGGCTGAGTTCCCCGTTCAGCCGGCGAGCGTGCCGTCCAGGTACTCCTGGACCGGCGGGAACATCGGGAACGGCACGTATCCCGCCAGCTCGGCACGGGACGCCCACACCACCCGGTCCAACTCGTCGGCGTCCCTCACCATGGCGGTGCCGCCGACCACCTCGCAGGCCGTGTACGCCATCCGCCGCCCGCTCTGCGGATGCTCCCGCTCACCGAGCAGCCGGGCGGCGGCGACGCGGAGGCCGGTCTCCTCGGCGGTCTCACGCACGGCCGCCTCCTCCGGGGACTCGTCCGGCTCGACCTCCCCGGCGGGGAACTGCCAGGACAGCTCGCCCTCGGCGACCCGCCGCCGCACCATCAGCACCCGGCCGTCCTTGACCACGATCGCGACGGCGACGGCGGGGAGTTGCTCGGGGTTCTGCTCGGTCATCGTCCTGCTCCTCGGGCCCGCTCCGGTGTCGACGCCATCTTGGCCCGAGGCCGGGGGCACGGTCGGGTACCGGTGCGCGGCCGCGTGTCGTGGCCGCTCGCGGCTACCGGTGCGCCGGCCCGTAGAGCGCGGACGGCGCGCCGGTGGCCAGCGCCCAGTAGCGGTCCCCGTACGACCAGTGCCACCACTCGGTGGGGTAGTTGACGAGCCCGGCGCCGGTCAGGGCGTCGCTGAGCAGCCGCCGGTTGGCGCGGGCCTGAGCACTGATGCCGTCGGCGTGGGTGTAGCAGGCCCCGGCGCTCTCCTCCGGACTGGCGTTGACCCTGGTGCCGAGGTCGAGTTCACGGCCGTCGGCGTCGACGAGGGTGAGGTCGACGGCGGCCCCGGCACTGTGCGGCGCGATCTCCGGCGGCGAGACGTAGCGGCTGGTCGCCGACCGGATCCGGTCGGCCGGCCAGTCGGGGTTCGCGGTGCGCAACTCGGCGGCGTACTCGTCGAAGTAGCTGCTCTGGAGAGCCGGTGGCCGGTAGCCCTCGACGAACAGCAGCCGCAGGCCGTCGGGCAGCGCGGCCTGCGCGTCGAGCAGCCGGTCCAGGACACCGGCCCTCAGGTGCGCGAAGGCGCCGGTGCCGTCCTGCTTGCGCTCGTCGACGAGGAGCCCGTTGCCGCTCCGTACGTCCAGCAACTGTTCGGCGCGGTGCGCGACGGGGATCGCGGCGACCTTCGGATCGGACATGAGGATGATCTCGCTCAACACGCCTCCTGGGGAAGGGAACCCACGCTACGGCAGGGGAGTGCCGTGCTCGAGGAGGGGGCCTCGGTGCGGGCAGGGCCTGCGCCGGCCAGCGCAGGCCCTGAGACGCCCACTTCTCGTTCCGGCTGTTGCCGAGTGGCCTACGGATGCGGCAGGTCGAGGACCATCACGTCGTGTCGGGCCGCACCCTCCCAGGGGATTGCTGATCCGACCCGGCGGTAGCCCCAGGCTCGGTAAGCGGCCTGGGCGTTCGTTGCCTCTGGACGGCTGTTCAGCATCACCCGCTCGTTGTCGAGTACTTCGGTGAGGGCACGGTGCATGTGGGAGGCGATGCCTTGGCCGCGCCGCTGGGGCCGGACCGCCAGTTCGAAGAGGCCGAACGTCCGCTTGCCGTCCTCGCGCCTGAGGTCATTGGGCACGGGGTCGATCAAGGTGTCCCACCATCCGGTGTTCGCAGACAGAGGGTAGCCATAGGCCATCCCGACGACGGCTTCTTCGTCGAAGGGGATCGCTGCCCGGAACCCGGGCCGCCGCATCTGGGAGCGGAACCGCCGAAACGCTCGCTCCACATCGGCCGGACCTTCACCGTAGGGAGGCTCCGCGAATGCTTCGGCGAACACCTGCTTCAACTCTGACTCCAGTTCGGCAGTTTGCTCACCGTTCAGGAGCTGAACCGTCACTGTCACACCGCCCTCTGCTTCCGGGCCGCAACCCCAAGTACTCGAAGTTCCTCAACGCAGCCCCGGATTCTCCAGGCTGCCCGAGACGGCCCCGCGGCCATAGGCTGTTGGCATGGCCTTGGATCCCGCACTGCCCGTTGGCCGGCGCATCCAGTACTACCGGGAGCGTGCCGGAAAGTCCCGTCCGGTGTTGGCCGCCTTGCTGGGGCGGTCGTCGAGTTGGCTGAAGCAAGTGGAGAACGGGGCGTTGTTGCCGCCGCGCCTGCCGATGCTCGTGCGTATCGCTCAGCACTTGGGGATTGACGACATCTCCTTGCTGACGGGCGATGTCAGTATGCCAACGGCCCTGTACTCCGGAGTGGAGCACGCGTCCCTGGACTCTGTACGGCGGGCGGTCGACGGATCGCCGTTGGGGCTGTCCTCCGGGCCGGTGCCGAACCTGGACCACGTCGCGGCCCGGTTGGCGAACGCCTGGCGGACCAGGATGACCCGGGGAGATCACCGAACCGCCTTGGCGGAGTTGTTGCCGTCGCTTGTGTCGGCCGCCTCTTCAGCGGTTTCCCATCCGGACTGCGCAGACCGGCGACGGGCGGAGGTGATGTATGCCAGCGCGCTGAACCTGACGCAGATGTACGCGGCGTTCCAGGGTGACGGCAACCTGGTCTGGCGGGTGGCCGAGCGTGCCTTGGCGACCGCGAGGGCGGCGGGCGACGCGCAGGCGATCGGGCAGGCATGTTGGTTCCTGGTCGAGGCGTTCCGGAAGTCCGGCCAGTGGGACAGCGCCCAGTCGCTCACCGAAGACGCTCTTCGGCTGCTGGATCCGATTCGGGCGAGCACGCCGGAACTGGCCTGTGCCTGGGCTGACATGGCATTCCATGCCGCCATCACTCACGCCGTGGCCGGGGAAGCCGGTGAGGCGTGGGGCTGGATCGACCGTGCGGCGGCCGTCGCCGAGCGCCTGCCGGAGGACTTCTGGAGCGCCCCTACCTCGGGGTCTCGCCAGGCTGTCGCGCTGCACTCGGTGACTGTGGCCGTCGAGCTCCGGCAGACCGGCACGGCGTTGCGCTGGGCTCGACGGCTGCCGACCGCCGATGTCACGGCGGTTCCCCGCCGCGGTCGCCACCTGATCGAGGTCGCGAGGGCGCACGCTCTCCGCGGCGAATCGGGGTCCGTTGCCGGACTGCTTACGGACGCCGTCGCTGTCGCGCCCGAGACGGCGCGCTGGAACGAGGAGGCCCGAGCCATGGTTCGAGGGTTGGTCGATGGCCAGCCCTCGATGCGGGAGGCCGGACGGCGTTTGGCTGATTCCATCGGAATGGCGGCGTAGCGACCGCAGGAACTGGAGGCAGAAACTCTGCCCCTCGCATCGCACCGAGACCGTAGCGTCGAGTGACGCTACGGTCTCGGTGCGTGAGGGAGCGTACGAATGGCGCAGGATGCAGCTGCGGCGGCGAAGACGGTCAGGCTGTCCGATGTGGTGGTGGCGGAACTCGATCCGGCGTCGACCTACGGCTACGGCTTTCGCCGGGACCCGATGGCGCAAGTCAACCGTGTGCGTGACGACCGACGTGTCGAACCGGGGGCCCGTGAGGCGGAACCAGAGGTCCGAATCGACTGTTCCAGTGCCGCCTCTCGGGTGGCCATCAGGCCGGCGACTGCCAGCCTGCCGTACCAGGCTGAGTCCGTGGGTGCTGCGCGTCGTGTCGTTGGCGCAAAGTTGCGGGAATGGGAGCTGGACGCGCTGGTGGACGATGCCCTGTTGATCGTCAGTGAGCTGGCCACCAACGCCGTCGAGACCGGCTGCCAGACGCGCATGGTTGTCGCCGTGCGTCGCCCGAGCGACCGGATCGTCCGCATTCTCGTCGGTGATGGCTCCCGCACGATGCCCGTGATGATCCAGGCCGGGCCCTACGCGACGTCGGGGCGCGGGCTTGCGCTGGTCCACCGGCTCACTCAAGGCCGCTGGGGTGTCAGCCTCCGCCCCTTCGGGAAGGTCGTGCATGCTGATCTCGCGACGTCCGCCCCGGCGACGCGGTGAACCGGCCGCCGGGGTGGCAGCCACTCCGGGAAGCCGGACGCGGCGTCGCAGGACGGCAAGCGGGATGCCCCGCCCACCAACCTGCCCAAGCCGTCGAAGCCTTGAGAGGAGCAGCCACGTGAAGTGGAACGCGCTCGCCGACGCACTCCTGGAATCCGGGGCGCTGTCGGCCGACTGGGAGCCGGCGTTCCGGGCCGTGCCCCGCCGCCTGTTCGTCCCGGACCGGATCCACCACGGGGGCGAGTGGCTCGACCGGACCGAACGCCCGGTCGAGTGGGGTGAGTTGGTCCACTCGGACATCCCGCTGGTGACCCGGCTGGACGAGGACGGCAGCACGCCGTCCTCGGCCGGATCGATGCCCACCGTCGTGGCTCAGATGCTCCGGCACCTCCAGGCCGCCGACGGCATGCGGGTGTTGGACATCGGCACCGGCACGGGCTGGACGGCCGCGCTGCTGGCCCGCCGGCTCGGGGCGGCGAACGTCACCACCGTGGAGCTGGACCCCGAACTGGCCGGGGCCGCGCGGCGCCGTCTGGCGTCGAATCTCCTGCCGGTCAAGGCCGTTGTCGGCGATGGCATGCTCGGCCATCCGGCGGGCGCACCGTACGACCGGGTCCACGTCACCGCCGCCGTGCAGCGCGTCCCCGGGGCACTGATCGAGCAGACGGTTCCCGGCGGCGTGATCGTCGTCCCGTACGGCACGGCGTTCTGCAACGGCGGGCTGCTGAAGCTCACTGTCGCCGAGGACGGCCGGTCCGCGAGCGGGCCGTTCGTCGAGGACGTCGCCTTCATGTGGGTTCGGGGCCAACGCCCCGGGAGCGGCGAGTTCGAGATCGGGGACGTCCGGCACGGCCCGTCCGCGCTCGACCCCGCCGCCGTGGCCGAGCACACCGACGCCGCCTTCGCGATCGGGCTGCGGCTGCCGGGTCTGTTCCGGCAGGAGGTGTGGGCGGGCTACGACCGCTTCGGCACGGGCCGGTTCGAGGTCTGGGACGGGGTCTCGTACGCCCACTGCCGCCTCGCCGACTGGGACGGCGAGCACGCCGTCTCGCAGTCCGGCCCCCGCAACCTGTGGGACGAGGTGACCGCCGCCCACGCCTGGTGGCAGCGCCAGGGCGCGCCGGGCCTCGACCGGTTCGGCCTGACCGTCACCGTCGCGGGCGAGCACCGGGCGTGGCTGGACTATCCGGACCGCGTGGTCGGGTGAGGTGCGGTGGTGCGAAGCGCGTCCCGGGCTCGCGAGCCCGGGACGCGCAGGCGAGATGGGCGGAAGGCCCGACGGCACTGCTATGTTCCAGACGTGAACCGGGACATCAGCGATCTCGTCTCTCGTCTTGGCCGACCTCTGCGGCTGATCGTCACCGGCGGCGGAACGGGCGGCCACACCTACCCGGCGCTCACTGCGATCCGCGCCCTGCGCTCGCGGCTCGCCGAGGCCGATGGTGCGCTGGATGTGCTGTGGATCGGCACCGCCGCCGGCCTTGAGGCCAAGGTGACCGCTGCCGAGAACATCCCCTTCAGGACCGTCGCCACCGGGAAGATCCGGCGCTCCGCCAACCCGCTCAAGCTGGTGTCGCCCGCCAACGTCAAGGACATGGGCCGTGTTCCCCTGGGAGTGGCCCAGGCCCGCTCCGCGGTCGCCGACTTCGGCCCGGACGTGGTGCTCGGTACGGGCGGCTACGTCGCGGTGCCGGTCGGGATGGCCGCCCGGATGTGCCATCGGCCGCTGGTGGTCCACGAGCAGACCGTCCGGCTCGGCCTGGGCAACCGGGCGCTGGCCCGGATGGCGACCCGGGTCGCGGTCTCCTCCGAGTCGACGCTCCGGTTCCTGCCCGAGTCCGCCCGCGCCACCGCCGTGGTGACCGGCAACCCGGTCCGCCCGGAGGTGCTGACCGGCCAGGGTGACAAGGCGATCCAGGCGCTCGGGCTGTGGGGCTTCGACCGTTCCTTGCCGACCGTGTACGTCACCGGCGGTGCACAGGGCTCCCGGCAGATCAACGAGCTGGTGAGCGAGATCCTGCCGTGGTTGCTCGGCCACGCCAACGTGGTCCACCAGTGCGGGCCCAGCCACGAGGAGCGGCTCCGGGAGCGAGCAGCGGGGCTGCCGGAGCACCTGCGATCACGGTACCTGGTGACCGGCTTCGTCGGCCCGGAGCTACCGGACGTGCTCGCCCTCGCGGACGTGGTCGTCTCCCGCAGCGGTGCGGGGACGCTGGCCGAGCTGACCGCGCTGGGGCGGGCCGCGGTGTTCATCCCGTTGGCGACGTCGGCCGGGAACGAACAGGAGCACAACGCCCGTCACCTGGCGGACGCCGGCGCGGCGGTGGCCCTGCTCGGTCGGGCCGCACCGGACACCCTCCAGGCCGCGATCGGTCCGCTGCTGACGGACCCGGCCCGTCGCGCGGACATCGCGCGACGGGCCGCCGAGCACGGTCGGCCGGACGCCGCCGACCGTCTCGTGGACGTGCTGCTGTCGGTCGTGGACCGCTAGTTCTCCAGGCCCAGCAGGTGCCGGACGGCGCCGGCCTGGATGCATGGTGGTCGGTTGACGAGGTGCGGTGAAGCGCGCCCTGGGCTCGCGAGCCCAGGGCGCGCGGGGGAGTGCGTGCACGCGCCGCCCGAATGGGTGACGAGGAACAGAGTTTGACGAGGCGTTACGGCATTACGGTGAAGATTGCGATGCCGGGTGCTCGGGAAGGGTGCTCGGCGCTTGCGCAGAAGTTACCCCGGCGGTGCGCCAACACCCCGGGGTTCGGCACCAGGAGACAGGACCTCCAAGATGCAGATCCATCGTATCCCTCAGCATGCTCCCGGGTACACGATCCTGGACAACGGCCACGTCGTCCGTAAGCACTCGCTGAGTTGGGCCGCGCGCGGGCTGCTGGGCTATCTGCTCAGCCTGCCGGACGGGGCCCGGGAGGACATCCGTACCCTCGCCGCCAAGAGTGTGGAGGGGCGAACCACCGTCGCCCGGGCGTTGCGGGAGCTGGAGGCGGCGGGGCACTACGTGCGGCGGACGCAGCGGGACCCGCTGACCGGGCAGGTGCGGACGGTCGTTTCGGTTCATGAGGTGCCGGTCACGTCGGCCAAAGCGGTGCACGCGGTGCCGCCGCTTCCCGTGGCCCCGGCCGCCGGTGCCCCAGCTCCAGGCAAGCCAGGCGGCGGGAAGGCGGGAAGCCCTTCCAAGGAACCGAGGAAGAAGGAAGCAGAACAACCTTCCGTCCGTCCTCCCGAGAAGTTGACGGCCGGCATGGCACTGCTGCTCGAACTCGGTCGCCGGGAGCCCCGGATGGCGTTGGCGGGGAAGCCCTTGAGTGATCAGGCCGCGCGGGTGGAGGGGTTGCTGGCGGGCGGGTGGACGCGGGACGCGCTGGCGGGGATCATCGCGGCGCCGCTGCCGGACAAGGTCACGCACAGCGTGGGGGCGATCGTGGCGGCGCGGATCGCCAAGGTGCCGATCGTTCCGGCACCCAGGCAGGAAAGCGGTGGCCCCCGCAGGCACGAATGCCCCGGGCAAGCCGGGATGTGCGGGCGGCCCGTCGCCGGTGCGGGCCAGGTGTGCGGGGCGTGCCGTTAGCGCTCCGGCGGGTGGAAGGTGACCGGGGCGTCGAAGGCGGCGCGGCGGGTCGTCCGGCGCAGGGCGCGCAGGACGGGGGTGCCGAGGGTGAGGCACAGGACGACGGTCAGGACGGCCCGGGGAAGGTCCCAACCGAGCGACGTGGTCAGGCAGTACGCGGCGAAGCGGACCAGGTTGGCGGGCAGCTGGTCGCCCGGCACGAAGGAGATGGAGCCGGCCAGGCCGCCGATGTACGGCCAGCCCTGGAGGTTCATGATCGTGCCGTACAGCAGGGACGCGACGGCGCCGTACCCCGCGAGCAGCCAGAGTTCGCGGCGGCCGCGCAGGGAGGAAGCACCCGGCAGCAGCCCGGCCCCCAGGCACACCCACCCCATCGCCAGCATCTGGAACGGCAGCCAAGGCCCGACCCCGCCCGTCAGCAGCGCGGAGGCGAACATCGACAGCGAGCCGAGTACGAAGCCGAAGCCCGGCCCGAGCACTCGCCCCGACAGCACCATCAGGAAGAACATCGGCTCCAGCCCCGCCGTGCCCGCGCCGAGCGGCCGCAGCGCCGCGCCCGCCGCGGCCAGCACGCCCAGCAGGGCCACCGACTTGGCGTCCAGCCCCGGCGCCCCGCCGCCCGCCGAGCGGCCTTCGGAGATCTGGGCGATGACGACGGCGAGCAGCAGCGGCAGCAGCAGGGCGAACAGCCACGGCGCGTCCGCGGAGTGGCCGACCAGCGCCGACTTGGTGGAAGCGAGCAGCGGCCAGCCGAAGGCGGTCACGCCGACGGCCGTGACAAGGAGGAGGGCCGTGACGGACCGGCGCCCCAGCGGGACGGGACGAGTGCTCATGCGCCCAGCGCCTCCGCGACCTGCCCGACGGTGAGCCACGGCCCGGGCGCCAGCACCTTGGAGACCTGCGGGGCGAAGGCGGGGGAGGAGACCACCACCTCCGCGGTCGGTCCGTCCGCGACGATCTCGCCCTCGGCCAGGATCACCGTGCGGTGGGCGAGTTCGGCGGCCAGTTCGACGTCGTGGGTGGCGAGCAGCACGGCGTGGTCCTCGGCCGCCAGCGAGCGCAGGATCTCCACCAGCCGGGCCTTGGCGGCGTAGTCGAGGCCGCGGGTCGGTTCGTCCAGGAGCAGCAGCGGGGGCCGGGCGGTGAGCACGACGGCGAGGGCGAGGGTGAGCCGCTGCCCTTCGGAGAGGTCGCGCGGGTGGGCGTCGTCGGCGATGCCGGGCAGCAGGCGTTCCACCAGGGCGCGGCAGGTGCCGGCGGCGGCGCCCGCGTCGGTGTCGGCCGCGGCGCACTCGGCGGCGACCGACTCGCCGTAGAGCAGGTCGCGCGGGTCCTGCGGGACGAGGCCGACCTCGCGGATCAGCTCGGCGGGGCGGGTGCGGTGCGGGGTGCGGCCGCCGACCCGGACGCTGCCGGAGGCCGGGGCGTGCAGGCCGACCAGGCTGCCCAGCAGGGTGGACTTGCCGGCGCCGTTGCGGCCCATCAGGGCGGTGATCTCGCCGGGGCGCAGCGCGAGGTCCACGCCGCGCAGCGCCTGGACCGGGCCGCGCCGGACGGCGAGGCGGTCGGCCACGGCGAGGGGGGACGCGGTCGGGGCGGAGACGGCGGCGGGCGCCCGGCCGTCCAGTTCGGCGCGCAGCGGGGCGGCCTTGCGGCGTGCGTCGCGGACGGAGAGCGGCAGCGGTCGCCAGCCCGCGAGCCGGCCGAGGCCGACCACCGGCGGGTGGACGGGGGAGTGCGCCATCACCTCGGCCGGTTCGCCCAGCAGCGGGGGCGCGCCGGGGGTGAGCAGCAGCACCTGGTCGGCGTACTGGACGACCCGTTCCAGCCGGTGCTCGGCCATCAGCACGGTGGTGCCGAGGTCGTGCACCAGCCGCTGGAGGACGGACAGCACCTCCTCGGCCGCGCCCGGGTCGAGCGCCGAGGTGGGTTCGTCGAGGATCAGCACCCGGGGGTGCACGGTGAGCACCGAGCCGATCGCGACGCGCTGCTGCTGGCCGCCGGAGAGGGAGGTCAGCGAGCGGTCGCGCAGGTCGGCGAGGCCGAGCAGGTCGAGGGTCTCCTCGACCCGGCGGCGCATCACGTCGCCCGGCAGGCCCAGGGACTCCATGCCGTAGGCGAGTTCGTCCTCCACCGTGTCGGTGACGAAGTGGGCCCGCGGGTCCTGCCCCACGGTGCCGACCACGTCGGCGAGATCGCGCGGCCGGTGTTCGCGGGTGTCCCGGCCGTCGACGGTGACCCGGCCGTGCAGCACCCCGCCGGTGAAGTGCGGCACCAGGCCGCTGACCGTGCCCAGCAGGGTGGACTTGCCGGAGCCGGACGGGCCCACCAGCAGGCAGAGTTCGCCCTCGGGGACGGTGAGGTCGACGCCGCTGAGCGCGGGTGCGGCGGAGTCCGCGTACCGGACGGAGACCTGCTCGAAGGTGATCACGATGCCCTCCGGGGCGGGGTCGGGGCGGCGAACGCCGGTACCAGGCCGAGCAGGACGGCCAGCACGGCGGTCAGGGGCAGCGCGGGGACGGTCGGCGGGACGACGGTGGGGGCGAAGGCGGCCGGGTCCCGCGCGGCCAGGTAGGTGGTGAGGGCCGCCACGGCCACCCCGGAGCCGGCGGTCAGCCACTCCGGCAGGGCCCACGGGTCCGGCCGGTAGCGGGTTCTGACGGATCGTCGGTTGCCGAGCAGCAGCCCGGCCGAGGCGGCGGCCAGGCCGAGCAGCAGCACGGGCAGGGCCCAGCCCGCGCCGTCGGCCGTCAGCAGCCCGTACGCGGCCAGGCAGACCCCGAGCAGCCCGGCCAGGGTGAGCGCGGCCGTCGCCCGGGCGAGTCGGCGCGGGACGTCGGCGGTGCGGCCGAAGCCCCGGGTGTCCATCGCGGCGGCCAGTGCGATGGACCGCTCCAACGCACCCTCCAGCACCGGGAGTCCGACGCTCAGCACGGCCGTGACGCCCTTGTCGGTGCGGCCGCGAAGGCGCCGTGCGGCGCGCAGTCGGCGGACGTCCGCGATCAGGTTCGGGGCGAAGGTCATCGCCACGACGACGGCGACGCCCGCCTCGTAGAGCGCACCGGGCAGGGTGCGCAGCAGGCGGGCCGGGCTGGCCAGGGAGTTGGCGGCGCCGACGCAGATCAGCAGGGTGGCCAGCCGCAGTCCGTCGTACAGTGCGGCGAGCAGTCCCTCGGCGGTGACCCGGCCGCCGATCCGCACGCCCTGCGCCCAGGTGGGAAGCGGGAGTTCGGGCAGGGTGAACAGCACATGGGTGCCGGGGATCGGCGAGCCGAGGAACACGGCGAACACCAGCCGGATGCCGAGCACCAGCAGGCCCAGCCGCAGGAACGCCCCGTACGAGCGTGACCAGGGCGCGTCGCCGCGCCGGGCCGCGACCACGTACCCGGCGACGGCCGCGAGCAGCAGCAGGATCGCCGGGTTGGTGGTGCGGGTGGCCGCCGCGCCCAGCCCGAGTGCCCACAACCACCAGGCCCCGGGGTGCAGTTGACGGGGGCCGGTGGGCGGCCGGGTGCTACGGGCGGCGGTGCTGCTCACGGTTGGCTGTCCAGGGGTGGGGGATCAGGAGTGACGGCGGCGGCGGGCCTGCCAGACGGCGCCACCGGCGAGGACGGCGACCAGTGCGCCACCGGCGATCAGCCCGATGTCCGGGCCGCTGCCGCGGTCGCTCGACGTGGCGCCGGTGCCCGGCTGGGCGGCGCCCGCCGCGCCGATCTGGTCGCCGCAGCCGGCCGTCGGGTACCCGGCGATGGCGCAGAGCAGCCCGTTGGTGTCGTAGCGCAGCGGCGGGGCGACGGCGGCCAGCACCTCGGCCGAGGTGGCCCGCGGCGTGACGCTGGCGCAGGCCGTGCGCTGCTCGGGCGGCGCGGCGGTGGAGCCGGCGTCCTCGGCGGTGCCGAAGTCCAGCACGACGGCCACCCGCTTGTGCCCCTCCTGCGCGGGGGTGGCCGCGCAGATGTCGGCGAAGCTCCCGGCGGTCCGAGGCTTCGCGGCGTCCTGCCCGCCGTCCGGGCTCAGCGCGAACCGCCACCCGTCCACCGCGCCGTCCGGCGGCACCGCGACGGCGGGGCCCTGCTGCTGGTACGTCCAGCCCCCGCCCTCGGCGCCGCGCCAGAACGACCAGTACCGGTACCCGGCGGCCTGCGCGGGTGCGGCGGAGGCGAGCAGCAGCACCGCCCCGAGGAGGGGGAGGAGCAGCGCGGCCGGTGTGATCGAGGGCCGCCGCCCGCGAGCGGGGAGGGTGGAGCGGCGGGCCCGGACGGCCGAGGCCGGGCCCGGGCCGGGCGGGGTGGGGCCCGGGCCGGGCGCGGTGGGGCGGGGTGCCGGGTGCATCAGAGGTGGGAGTTGCGCTTGCGCTGGAGGCTCAGGAGGAGGCCGCCGCCGACGCCGACGAGGAGGCCGATGCCGATGAGCCAGTACTGGCCGATGCCGCCGTCCTCCTTCTTCTCCTTCGGGGCCTGCGTCGCCGAGGCGGTGGCTTCGGCGGCCTTGGGCGTCGGGCCGAGGGCGGTGAGCTGGCCGGTCAGGGCGGCGGTGTCGCGGTGGGCGGCCTGGGCGACCAGCAGGAGGGTGGCGGTGGCACCGGCGTCGGTGCCGCCCTTGGTCCAGGTGGCGCCCTCCTTGGTGAGCCAGTCGACGGCGCCTGCGGCCTGCTGGGGGTGGCCGCTCTGGGTGAGGGCGAGGGTGGCCCAGGCGGTGGCGGTGTAGTCGGGGGTGGGGGCGGCGCCCGGGGTGGTGAGGGTGAGGTGGGCGCCGCCGGCCGCCAACTGGGCGGTGAGGTGGGCGCCGACGGCCTCGCCGGAGTCCGCGTGCGACACCGGGCCGGGAGCGGCCGAGGCGTCGGAGGGGCACACCAGGGCCTTGGGCGCGGCGTCGGCGCGCACCGAGGTGGCGACCGGCAGGTGGCCGCCGCCGGCGGCGAGCGCGGCCTGGGCGCTGGCCAGGGCGTTCGGGGTGAGGGCGCCGCCGGCCGGGTCGGCCTGGTAGGCGAAGGCGCCGCGCTGGTCGGCGGGGGCGGCGCAGCCGAGCTGGAACAGGGCGAGCCCGTCGAAGGCGGACTTGCCGGCCTTGGCGACGCCCGCCGGGTCGGTCTTCGCGGCGAACAGCGCGTTGACGGCGAGTCCGGTGGAGTCGGCGTCGCCCGGGTTGCCGGGGTTGTAGGCCCAGCTGCCGTCGGCGTTCTGGTTGGTCTTGAGCCAGGCGACGCCCTTGTCCACGGCCTCCTGGTGCCCGCCGAGGGCGACGAGGGCCTGGATGGCGACGGCGGTGGCGTTGCTGTCCTCGAACTTGGCGTCGCAGGCGGCGCCGGCGTTCCGGAAGGAGGGCCAGCCGCCGTCCTCGCACTGCTGGCCGGTGAGCCAGCCGACCGCGGAGTCGGCCGGGGTGATCCCGGCCGCCGTCAGCGCGGTGAGTGCGAGGGACTGCCGCCAGACACCGTCGTACGTCGGGTCGCTCTTGCCGTACAGGCCGTCCGGGACGGTGGGCGGGGCGACGTCGGCGAGGGCCGGGCCGGCGGCGATGCCGGTGAGCAGCGCGGCGGACAGGGCGGCGGCGCCCAGGCGGGCGGCGGTCAGCATGGTGCGGGTGTGCCTTTCGGTGAGCGGTGGTGGCCCGGGCGGGGCCGTTCCGTAGTCCTCGACGGTGCCGGGCGCGTGCGTCCGGGTCGGCCGCTCGCCCCTCCCCGGGTGCTCCGGCTCGTCCGGGCGGCCGGTGACGGCGCCGGTCTCACGGCTGCGGGTCAGCGCCGGATTCGCACCGGCTTTCCCCGGGGGAGGAGCGGGATGGAGTTGTGCTGCCTGTCGACTCTAGCCGCCGGAGCACGACGTGCGGCCCGGAGACGGCAGGAACAGGTTCCAGTCAGGCGGTCGAAAGCGACCGGATCCGACGGGGCGCGGGGGGCTGCCGCCGCCTCACGGCAGGGTGAGCAGCCGGGCCGCGGTGTGCAGGTCGGCCCGTACCTCGGCGATCGAGGCGCGGCCGGAGAGCCAGGCGACCAGTGCCGAGTGCCAGGTGTGTTCGATCACCCGCACCGCCGCGCGCTGGCTCTCGCTGGGCGGTCCGCACTGGCCGATCGCGTCCAGGATGAGCTGTCCGGTGGCCACGCTGACCTGATCGACCTCGGCCCCGACCGAGCGGTCCGCGAAGGACAGCGCCCGGACCATCGCCTCGGCGAGCAGCGGCTCGCGCTGCAGCGCGTGGAAGGCCCGGGTGAGGGTGTCGGCGACCCGCGGGGCCGGTTCGGGGTCCGTCGGCGGGTGGCGCCGGATGTGCTCCTGGAGGCCCTGGAGCTGCTCCAGCATCACCGCCACCAGCAGGTGCACCTTGGACGGGAAGTACCGGTAGAGCGTGCCGAGGGCGACCTGCGCGCTCTCCGCGACCTCCCGCATCTGCACCGCCTCGTACCCGCCCCGCACCGCCAGCGCGGTGGCGGCCCGCAGGATGCGTCGGCGCCGTTCGGCCTGGCGCGCGGTCAGCGGCGGCTCGCCCGGAGGGGAGGGCAGCGGCGACGTCGAAGGAGAGTGCGGCGGCAAGGGTGCTCCCGGGCGGGCGAGAGTGGCGGCGTGCTCCACGTGGTCGGCAGGATCCGGCGTGGCGGGAATCACCAGCCCTGGCTCCTGAGGAAATGCTACGGGCCGGTATCTTCGAGGTCTCTCATTGTTCATGTGGTCGACGACGAGTTCCCCGGCTACTGAAACCTGATCTACTTTAGCGACCGGAAGCACGACCGGCAGCACCGATAGCAGCTAGAGAAGAGGGCCCAGGATGACCGCGCAGCCGCTGCGGATTGCCCTGCTGTCGTACCGGGGTGACCCCTTCTGCGGTGGTCAGGGCGTGTACGTACGACACCTCTCCCGCGAGCTGGCGAGGCTCGGCCACCACGTGGACGTGATCGGCGCCCAGCCCTACCCGGTGCTCGACGAGGTCGACGGCCCCGGCTCGGTGCGCCTGGTGGAACTGCCGAGCCTGGACCTCTACCGCGCCGACGACCCCTTCCGCACCCCGGCCCGGGGCGAGTTCCGCGGCCCGGTGGACGTGCTGGAGTTCGCCACCATGCGCACCGGCGGCTTCCCCGAGCCGCTCACCTTCTCGCTGCGCGCCCGCCGCCACCTGGCCGCCCACAAGGGCCGCTACGACGTGGTGCACGACAACCAGACCCTCGGCTACGGCCTGCTCGGCCTGGCCCGGCACGGCTTCCCGCTGGTCACCACGATCCACCACCCGATCACCGTGGACCGGCAGCTGGAGCTGGACGCCGCCACCACCCGGGGCAAGCGCCTCTCGCTGCGCCGCTGGTACGCCTTCACCCGGATGCAGCGCCGGGTCGCCGCCCGGCTGGACCACGTGATCACCGTCTCCGGATCCTCGCAGCGCGAGATCGCCGAGCACCTGGGCGCCGTGCCGGGCGCGATCTCGGTGGTGCCGATCGGCGCCGACACCCGGCTCTGGTCGCCCTCGGCGGAGGTCGAGCGCGTCCCCGGCCGGATCGTCACCACCTCCAGCGCGGACGTCCCGCTGAAGGGCCTGGTCTTCCTGGTCGAGGCGCTCGCGAAGGTGCGCACCGAGCGGGACGCCCACCTGGTGGTGGTCGGCAAGCCGCAGAAGGAGGACGGCCCGGTGGCCGAGGCGGTGCGCCGCTTCGGGCTGGCCGAGCACATCGAGTTCCGCAGCGGACTGACCGACCGGGAACTGGTCGACCTCTACCGCTCGGCCGAGGTGGCCTGCGTCCCCTCCCTCTACGAGGGCTTCTCGCTGCCCGCCGCCGAGGCGATGGCGACCGGCACCCCGCTGGTCGCGACCACCGGCGGGGCGATCCCCGAGGTGGCCGGGCCGGACGGGGAGACCTGCCTGGCGGTGCCGCCGGGGGAGGCGGACGCACTGGCCGCCGCGCTCGGCCGGCTGCTGGACGATCCGGAGCTGCGGGCCCGGCTCGGCGCGGCCGGACGGGAGCGGGTGCTGGCCCGGTTCACCTGGGAGCGGGCCGCCGAGCTGACCGCCGAGGCCTACCGCGCGGCGGTCGCCACCGGCGTCGGCGCCCGGGCCCGTTCGGGACCGGGTTGGCGGTACGTGGCCTAGGCCGTGTCGACGCGCACGGCGGGCGGCACCGTCCGGGTCGGCCACCCGGGCGACACCGCCCCGGTCGGCCGTTCGACCGGCACCGTCCAGGTCGGCACCGTCCCGATCGGTCGCCCGGCCGGTCGCCCGGCCGGTCGCCCGGCCGGTGACGGCGGGTCGGCGACCCGACCGGCGGCGCGCGGCGGCACACCGAACACATGCCTGACGAGGCGTCAAGAACGCTTGGCAGCAATAGGAATGGGAGTCCAGCAGTGCTGACCGTCGATTTCTCGCGCTTCCCGCTCGCCCCCGGCGACCGGGTGCTCGACCTGGGCTGCGGCGGGGGCCGGCACGCGTTCGAGTGCTACCGCCGCGGCGCCAACGTGATCGCCCTCGACCAGAACGCCGAGGAGATCGCCGAGGTCAGGAAGTGGTTCGCGGCGATGGAGCAGGCCGGTGAGGCCCCGGAGGGCGCGTCGGCGGTCGCGATGGAGGGCAACGCGCTGGCGCTGCCGTTCGAGGACGAGTCCTTCGACAAGATCATCATCTCCGAGGTGATGGAGCACATCCCGGACGACAAGGGCGTGCTCGACGAGATGTTCCGGGTCCTCAAGCCGGGTGGCCTGCTCGCCGTCACCGTGCCGCGCTGGCTGCCGGAGAAGATCTGCTGGGCGCTGTCCGACGAGTACCACGAGGTCGAGGGCGGCCACATCCGGATCTACCGGGGCGACGAGCTGCTCGGCAAGCTCAAGGACGCCGGCCTGGAGCCCTACGGCACCCACCACGCGCACGCGCTGCACTCGCCGTACTGGTGGATCAAGTGCGCGGTCGGCGTCGACAACGACAAGGCGCTGCCGGTCAAGGCGTACCACAAGCTGCTGGTCTGGGACATCGTCGGCACCCCGGTGATCAGCACCCTCACCAAGGCCGCCGAGCGGGCGCTCAACCCGGTGATCGGCAAGAGCTTCGTCGCGTACGCCTCCAAGCCCAACCGCGCGCCGGGCAGGACGGCATGACCGCCGCCGTCCCCGAGGTGCTGCTGCTCGACGGGGTGCTCGACGCCGAGCAGGCCGCCGACACCGTCCGCAGCATCCTGGCCGAGCAGCGCCCCGACGGCGCCATCCCTTGGTTCACCGGCCACCACCTCGACCCGTGGGACCACACCGAGGCCGCGATGGCCCTGGACACCGCCGGCGAGCACGCCGCCGCCGAGGCCGCCTACCGCTGGCTCGCCGCCGCCCAGAACCCGGACGGCTCCTGGTACGCCGCCTACACCGACGGCGTGGTCACCGACCGGGCCAAGGAGAGCAACTTCTGCGCGTACGTCGCGGTCGGGGTCTGGCACCACCACCTCAGCGCCGGCGACGACGCCTTCCTGGAGTGGATCTGGCCGGTCGTCCGGCGCGCCCTGGACTTCATCGTCGGACTGCGGCTGCCCGGCGGCCCGATCGCCTGGCGGGTCGACGAGGACGGCACCGCCACCGACGAGGCGCTGCTCACCGGCTCCTCCAGCATCCTCCACGCGCTGCGCTGCGGCCTGGCCATCGCCGAGTACCTGGAGGAGCCGCAGCCCGACTGGGAGCTCGCGGCCGGGCGGCTGGGGCACGCCGTCTCCCACCACCCCGAGCGGTTCCTGGACAAGGACCGCTACTCGATGGACTGGTACTATCCGGTGCTCGGCACCGGCCTGCGCGGCGAGGCCGCGCTGGCCCGGATCGAACGGGACTGGGAGCGCTTCGTCGTCCCCGGCCTCGGCGTGCGCTGCGTCAGCGACCGCCCGTGGGTGACCGGCGGGGAGAGCGCCGAGCTGGCGCTCGCGCTCTGGGCGATCGGCCAGTCCGACCGCGCGGTGGACATCCTGCGCTGGATCCAGAAGCACCTGCGGCACGAGGACGGCTCGTACTGGACCGGGTACGTCTTCGAGGACGACGCGATCTGGCCGGAGGAGCGCACCACCTGGACGGCGGGGGCGCTGCTGCTCGCGGTGGCCGCGCTCGGCGGGGACCCGGCGACGGTCGCGGTCTTCGGCGGGGAGCAGCTGCCGGCCGGGCTGGTGGTCGAGGACTGCTGCTGATCCGGGCGTGCGTGCGGGCGTCGCGCGCACGTGCGGGAACCGGCGGGGCAGGCGGAGGCCGAGCGCTCATGCGGAAGGGGCGGGACCGGAGAACCGGTCCCGCCCCTTCGCGGTGCGTCGGGGGACGTCAGCCGCGCTGGATGCCCGAGGTGTCGGCCAGCACGCCCTGGTTGCCGTCCGGCAGCTGCGCGACCAGCGCGGCGCCGCGCTGCTCGACGGCCAGGTACCAGGTGCCCGGCACGACCTCGCCGACCGGGGCACCGGCCGGGTTGTCCTTCGGGGCCAGCTGGCGCGGGGCCGGCACGGCGAACCAGAAGGGCTGGAAGTCCGCCGCCGGGGCGGCCGCCTGCTGCTGCGCGGCCTGGGCCGGCTGCGGGGCCGGGACACCGGCGTCGTGCGGCTGGACCGGCTGGCCGGGCTGCGGCTGGCCGGCACCCGGGTAGCCGTAGCCGCCCTGGCCGCCGAACGCCGGGTCGTGGCCCTGGGCCGGGTAGCCGTACTGACCGGGCTGGCCGGCCGCACCGGGCTGGCCCGGGTAGCCGTACTGGCCGGGGACGGCCGCCGGGCGCTCGGAGACCAGCGGGGCCTTCAGCGCGGGCACCAGGGGGCTCGCGGCGGCCGCGCCGGCGAGCACGATCAGCGCGATGAAGCCGAGCCAGGCGCCGAAGCCGTGGCTGACGGTCGAACCGTACGGGCTCGCGCCCAGGGACCAGACCGAGGTCCACAGCGCGGCGACGGCGAAGGCGATGCCCCACTGGTCCAGGCGCAGGCCGAGCACCTGGCGGTTGGTCGCGGCCTGGCCCTGGAAGCGCTGCACCAGGATCAGCACGGCGGCGACGATGCCGAGCAGGTAGATCGAGGGCAGGACGGGGAACAGTTCGGTGCTCCACGCGTTCTTTGAGGCATCCGCGCAGAACCGGCCGCTGCAGTCCGCGGTCAGGTAGGGCAGGAAGGAGGCGATGAAGAGCAGGACGGCCGCGCCTGCGACGGCGGCGTCTCCCCTGGTGAGAGCGCGCAGATTCACTAACGTTCCCCTCGTTGACGTGTCGTGGACGGTGGTTCGTGCGGTCGGGCTGACCGGCCGAAACTCCCGAACGGACCAGAAGCCTAGGCCCAACCGTCCTGCCGGTGCACGGCGGGACGGGGAACGGGGCGAAGTCGTTGCAAACCGTGCGGTCCGGGCGGAGCGTCGTCCTCCGGGGGTGTGCGGTTCAACTCCCGCGTCGCTCTTCGGTCTTCTCTTGGGTCGTCAGGAACGCGGTCAGCGCGTCGGCGATCCCCTGGGCCGCCTGCTGGCGCCACTGAGGGTCCGTCATCCGCTTCGCGTCCGTCGAGTTGCGCATGTTACCGCACTCGATGAACACCTTGGGGACGGTGGAGAGGTTGAGGCCGCCCAGGTCGGAGCGGGTGTCCAGGCCGTCCTTGGCGGTGTAGTCCGCGTACGGTTCGCCGGTCGCGGCGTGGAACCGCTCGCGCAGCAGGAGGCCGAGCCGGTGCGAGGGGGCGACGATCGCCGCGTTGTCCGCCTTTCCGGCCACCACCCTGGCGGGCACGATCACGTGGAAACCGCTGCCGCTCGCCGGGCCGCCGTCCCCGTGCACCGAGAGCGCGACGTCGGCGTGCGCCTCGGCGCCCGCTCGGGCGCGTTCGTCGATGCACGGGCCCCAGGGGCGGTCGCCGTCCTGCACCAGCACGACCTCGGCGCCCCGGGCGGTCAGGATGGCGCGGGCCCGGCGGGAGACGTCCAGGGAGTACTCGGCCTCGGTGTAGCCGGCGTTGGTCTCCGTGCCGGTGGTGTCGCACTCCTTGCGGGCGTTGCCGATGTCCACCTGACGGTTGATCTCGGCGGTGTGGGAGGAGTTGCCGGGGTTGTGGCCGGGGTCGAGCAGGATCGTGCGGCCGGCCAGGCCGGTGGCCGGGTCGGCGGGCGGGGCCGGGGTGCCGGCCGAGGGGGTGCCGGCGGCGGTCGCGCCGTCGGTGGGTGCCGGCGCGACCGGAGGGGTGAGGGGCGTGCCGGTGGCGCCCGGCTGGTCCGTGGCCGTCGGCGTCGCCGTCGCCGCCGTCGGAGCCTGGGGCGGGACGGTCGCGGCCTGCGACGACGTGGCCCGGGCCGTTGCGCCCGTCGGGCCGGAGTGGTCGAGGGCCCGCCAGCCGAACCAGCCCGCCGTGCAGAGGGGAACGGCCACCGCCGCGGCCGTGGTGGCGCGCAGCAGGGCGGAGCGGCGGGGCGGTCGGGCGGCGGAACCGGTCACTGGTCGGTCAGATCCTGTCCTGGGTGCGCGGAGTGAGGCCGTAGTTCTTGGCGATCGGGTTCCACTTGTTCATGAAGTCCGTCTTCGCCTGGGTGGCCTGCGGGTTGAGCTCGTCGGCGTGCTTCTTGTCCTGGGTGGCCGGCGCCCTGCCGGTGCACCCCTGGGCGGCCACGGCGCGCGCCCAGCTCGCGTACGCCTTGTCGATGTCGGCCGACAGCTGCCAGGCGGACTTCAGCGAGTTCACCGCGTCCGCGCCGCCCGGCACGTCCGTGACGCTCAGTTGGGAGAGCTTGGCCAGCAGGGCGGTCCGCTGGCTCGCGCCGTTGTCGAAGGTCTGCGCGGCGCTCTCGATGTCGGCCTTCGACGGGCAGCTGGTCACCTTGGCGACCGCACTGCCGATCGGGGCCTTGGCGTTCTCGCCCTCGCTGAGCAGGCTGTCCAGCGCCTGGGCCTGGGTCTGGGCGCCCGGGCCGGGGACGGTCGCGGTCGGGGACGGCGCGCCGGTGGGCGCGCCGGACGTGCTCGCGGCGGTGCTCGGCGCGCCGTTCGTACCCGTGGGCGCGGGGGCGGGCGGGGGGTTGTCCGAGCCGGCCGCCGGGGCCGAGGCCGGGGCGGGCGAGGCCTGGCCGTCCTTGTCGTCGCCCTGGGTGGCCAGCAGCAGGCCGCCGCCGATCGCCAGCACCAGGAGCAGGGCGAAGCCGATCAGCAGCGGGGCCTTGCGGTTGGCCGGACGGTCCTCCTCGTCCCCGGGGCCGGTCGGATAGTCGGGCTGGACGCCGTACGGGGGCTGGACGCCGTAGGGGGGCTGCGTGCCGTACGGCGGCTGGGCGGTCGGCGGGCCGGCCGGCGGCTGCAGGAGGTAGTCGTGCCCGGGAGCCTGCGCGCCCGGGTGGGAGGGGAACGGCGCGGCCGCCGGCGGGGCGGCCGGGGGCGGCGGGGCGGCGCCGGGGAACAGCCGGGCGGTCGGCGGATCGTAGCCGGGCGAGGCGGCCAGGTACGGGCGGGCGCCCAGCGGCGGGCCCTGGTCGCCGACGCCGCCGGCCGCGGGCGGCGGGGCCATCGGGCCGGGGCGGGCGGCGGACTGCTCGGCCGCGGACGGCGGGGGCACGGCGGCGGAGGCCGGGGCGACGGGTGCCCCGGGGGCGGGCTGCGGGTCGGCCGGGGGCTGCGGGCCGCGCACCCAGCCGCCGGCACCGCCGCGCGCGGTGGGGTCCCAGACCGCCGGAGCGCTGTTCTGCTGGTCCGTCATGTCGCTGCTGGCCCCCACCGTCCGCCGATGCTCTGCGCTCTGCCTGGTGCTGCGCGGCCACCGTACCGTTCGAACCCCCGCCGGGCAGCCCCAGCACGACGTTAGAGCATCGGCGCGGGGCCGCGGGAAGGGTTCAGGGCACCGGCCTCAGCGGGCGGCGCGGCGCAGGACGCGCAGGGAGCCGGTCACCGAGATCTCCTCGAAGCCCTCGGCCAGCGCCCGCAGGTACACCCGGTACGGGGCCTGGCCGCCGTCCGCCGGATCCGGGAAGACGTCGTGCACCACCAGCAGGCCCTCCGGCGCCAGGTGCGGCACCCAGCCCTCGTAGTCGCCGGTCGCGTGCTCGTCGGTGTGCCCGCCGTCGATGAACACCAGGCCCAGCGGGCGTCCCCACAGCGCGGCGATCCGCGGCGAGCGGCCGACCAGCGCCACCACGTGCTCCTCCAGCCCGGCGGCGTGCAGGGCGCGGCGGAACCGCGGCAGGGTGTCCATCAGCCCGACCTCGGGGTCGACCAGCGTCGGGTCGTGGTACTCCCAGCCGGGCTGCTGCTCCTCCGAGCCGCGGTGGTGGTCGACGGTTAGCGCGACCGTCCCGGCCTCCCGGGCCGCCGCCGCGAGCAGGATCGCCGACCGCCCGCAGTACGTGCCGATCTCCAGCACCGGCAGCCCGGTGCCCCGCGCCGCCGTCACCGCCGCCGCGTACAGCGCGAGGCCCTCGTCCACCGGCATGAACCCGGTGGCCCCCTCGAACGCCGCCAGCACCTCGGGCGCCGGTGCGGCGCTCAGCAGCAGGTCGGACATGGGGGTACTCCTCGGGGTCGGGGCGCGGACGGACGTGCACGGACCCTACTCGACGGTAGCGGGGGCGGCGGCCCCGGGGCGGCCGACGGCCGGGAGGCCGTGGAACGCGTTCTCGTCGCGCCGCGCCGCCCGTGCCAGAATCGGCGCGACCGCCGATCCGAGGAACACCAGGCACCCCGGGAGCAGCACCATGCGCGCAGCCGTCCTGCACGAGACCGGCCAGGAGACCCTCGACGTCCGCGAGGACGTCACGGCCGTCGGCTTCGGGCCGGGCACCGTACGGGTCCGGATGCGCGCCGCCAGCCTCTGCCACTCGGACCTCTCCGCGATGAGCGGCGTGCTGCCGCAGCCCGCGCCGTTCGTCCCCGGGCACGAGGGCGCCGGGGACGTGCTGGAGGTCGGCGAGGGCGTCACCGGCCTCGCCGCCGGCGACCGGGTGGTGCTCTGCTGGATGGCCCCGTGCGGCCGCTGCGACCACTGCCGCCAGGACCGCGGCCACCTGTGCGTCGCCAGCCTGCGCAGCCTCGGCGCCCCGGGGTTCCGGATCGCCGAGGGCGAGGTGGACGCCTCCGGCTTCTACGGCACCGGGGCCTTCGCCGAGGAGGTCGTGGTCGCGGCGAACGCCGTCATCAAGGTGCCCGCCGACCTCCCGTACGAGGCCGCCGCGCTGATCGGCTGCGGGGTGACCACGGGCGTCGGCGCCGCGGTGAACACCGCCCGGGTCGAGCCCGGAGCCTCCGTCGCGGTGATCGGGGCGGGCGGGGTCGGCGTGGCCACCGTGCAGGGCGCCCGGGTCTGCGGCGCCGGCCGGATCACCGTCGTCGACCCGGTGGCCTCGCGCCGTGAACGCGCCCTGGCCTTCGGCGCCACCGAGGCGATCGTGCCCGAGGAACTGAAGGCGGCGGCCAAGAAGCTGCCCGGCGGCGGCTTCGACTACGTCTTCGAGGCGGTCGGCCGCGCGGCCACCGTCCGGGCCGGTTACGAGGCCGCCCGGCGCGGCGGTGCGGTGGTGGTCATCGGCGCGGGCGCGCAGGACGACCTCGCGCAGTTCACCATGGGCGAGCTGTTCTTCAACGAGAAGCGCCTGCTGCCCTCGCTGTACGGCGGGGCGACGGTCACGCGCACCATCGGGCTGGTCGTGGACCTCTGGCGGGCCGGGCGGATCGACCTCGGCGGCATGGTCACCCACCGGGTGGGGCTCACGGACGTCAACGAGGCGATCGCGCAGATGCGCAGCGGCGAGGCGCTGCGGACCGTCGTGACGATGGACTGAGGGCGGGCCGCAGGACGAAGCGCGGGCGCGGACCCGGTGGGCCACGGGGAAGACGAGGGCCCGCCGGGGGAGTCCGTGCTCTCCCGGCGGGCCCTCGGGCGCGGCGCCGCCCTGAGGCGCCGCTGCGGTCAGCCCTGCGCGCCGGCCGCGCGGTGGCGGCCGTGCGGGTCGGACTGCGGGCTGTCGTCGGCGGCGGAGCCACCGCGGTGGCGGCCGTGCGACGCGGTGTCCTTGGCCGTCTTCTCGTCGGCGTCGGTCCCGGTAACCGCGGGTCCGGTGGTGTCGGTGAGGGTGTCGGACATGAGATTCGTCTTTTCCGTGCGGAGGGTGCAGGTCATCGGCGCCCGGCCGACGCCGGTGGCGCACGGTCGGGGCCCCGATCGGGCGCTCGGTACGCGCCCGTAGCCGGTGATCGCGGCCCGTGCCCCGGCCACCATAACGGCCGGAACGGACGAGATCCTATCGAGATCACGACGCGGGTCCCGGGCCGGTCCGGGGCCCGGAACCGGGCCGGCGGCCCACCGGCGCCGCGTCCCGGGGCGGGCGCCCGGCAGGTCCGTACCAAGGTCCGGAATCGGCGCCCACCTGCGGCGAGTTCACCCGGATCGCCCAGCGCGGCGCCGCTGCCGGGCCCTTGGGCCGACGCCGCGCTGGGCTCCCGGGGCTTCCGGGTTCCGGGGCTCCCGGGCTCCCGAGGCTTCCGGGCCGACGCCGTGCCCGGCGGCGGATCAGCCCGGACGGCCGGTCCGCAGGAACGTGGCCAGCAGCTCGTGCAGGACGGCGGCGCCCTCGTCCGCGAGTACCTCGTGCCCGGCGCCGGCCGCCTCCACGTACCGGAAGTCCTCGCCCTCGATCCGGCCGATCCGCAGCAGCTCGTGCCGCAGCGACCGGGACTGGCCCACCGGCACGACCTCGTCCCGGTTGCCGTGCACCATCAGCAGCGGCGCGCTCAGCCGGTGTGCGAGTTGCAGGACGTCGCGCGGGCCGCGGGCGTCGGCGATCGGCTCGCCGCCGCCCAGGCGCGTGGTCAGCGCCCCCACGGGGGGCGCCGCCTCGGCCAGCAGCCGGGCACCGGACAGGAACGGCGCGACCACCGCGCAGCGGGAGACCTGCTCGGCCGGCGCGTGCGCGGCCGCCAGCAGCGCCAGGAATCCGCCGTAGCTGACCCCGAAGAGGGCCGGCGGTTCCAGGCCGAGGGCGGCGCGCTGGCCCGCGATGCCGTCCAGCAGGTGCAGCACGTCGTCCAGGTCGGGACCGCCCCAGGCGCCCCGGATGGCCAGCGCGTGCGCCACGCCGTAGCCGGTGGAGCCGCGCTGGTTCGGCGCGACCACCGCCAGGCCCTCGGCGGCCATCCGCTGCAGCGCCGGGTCGAACTCCAGCCGCCAGGCGTCCGCCGGGCCGCCGTGCAGCGCCAGCACCAGGTGCGGGCTGCTCAGCCAGGCGTCCCCGCCGTACACCACGGCCTCCATCGGGCCTGCCGGGCCGGCCAGTTCGAGGCTCTGCGCGGACTGCCAGCGGCCGCCGTCGCCGGGTGCGGTGCTGCCGTCCAGCCGCCAGCCGGGCGGCTCGGTCCGCACCGGGCGCACCCCGCCGGGCTGCCAGGGCAGGATGGTGTCCCGCCACGGCCCGGGCAACCCCGAGGCCAGCGGCGCGAGTTGCAGCGGCAGTGGCGTCGGACCGGAGGCGGCCGGGAGCGGACCGTGCGCCAGCAGCGCGTCGACGTCCAGGGTGGCCAGCGCCGCCGGATGGTCGGGCGAGGAGTACGGCAGCCGCAGCCCCGCCCCGCTCCAGTGGCCGACCGCACCGAGCCGCCCGGGCGGCACCGGCAGCGGGTCCAGCCGCCCGGCGGAGGGCCGCCACAGCGCGAGCGTCGAGCCCGCGCCGTGGTCGATCTGCACCGCGACCCGGGGGCCGTCCGCCGCCACCCGCAGCGCCACCGGCCGCAGGAGCATGCCCGCGACGTGCAGGCACTCCGGGAACCGCAGCGGCTCCCCGGTGCCGAGGACGCCCCAGCCGAGCCGGTCGGTGCCGGGCGCGTCGCTGCGGACCATCGCGAAGCGGCTGTCCGGGTCGAACAGCACCAGGCGGTCGTTGCTGTCCGGGCCGATCTCCAGCAGCGGGGTGGTGGAGCCGCTGCGCAGGTCGAGCACCACGCTGCGGACCAGGCCCGCGTTCACCCGGTCCAGCGCGAGCAGCGTGCCCGTACGGTCCAGCCAGGTGCCGCCGCCGTGCAGCCCCGGGATCTCGGCGACCTGTTCGGGCTCGCTGCCGTCCGCCCGCACCAGCCAGACGGTGGTCGCCGGGCGGGTGTCGCTGCCGAGGGCGACCGCCACCGGCGTCCGCGGGCCGTTCCCGGCCTGGGCCGGGAACGGCAGCACCCGCAGTCCGGCCATCCGCAGCGAGCCCGACCGCTGTTCCACGGTGGAGCCTTCGCCGGGTGCCAGGCGGACCAGGTCGTGCTGCTCGCCGTCGTGCCGGCAGGTCAGCACCGAGCCGTCCGGCAGGGCGACCAGCTGCGAGCGCGGGCTCTCCGAGCGGTTGCCGGGCAGCGGCAGCGGGGTCGGCACGGCCGGGCCGCCGTCCTGCGGCAGTCGCCAGCTCTCCACGTACCAGCCGCTGTCGGCGGAGGAGGCGAGGCAGGCGGCGTGGCCGCCGTCGGCGGCGAAGGTGAAGCTCAGCCGGCGCAGGGCCTGGGTCACGGTCCGGGTGGCCACGTTCATGCTCCACTCACCCCGGGGCTGCCGTCGGGCCGCAGCCGGTCGGTCACCCGGCCGCCCGGGGGCTGCCCGGCGATTCGTTCCTGCACCAGGAGGACGGAGCCCTCCTGCCCGATCGGCTCGGCGGCGTGCGGCGCCGGGCCCCTCCATGCCTGCCGGGCCCGGCCGGGCCCCTCTCCCCGGTCCGCCCCGGTGCGCGCCCGGGGCCCCCGCTCCGGCGGCGGGGACGCGGGCGGCCTGGCCGTGCGCCGGAGGCCGCCGCCGGTGACGCCCCGGTCACCGCCGTCTCCCCGGCCTCCGGCACCGGCCAGTACCGCCCGTGTCGCCTCCGGCCACGAGCCCGCCGCAGCCGGTCCGGTCTCCACCGATCCCCGCTCCCCGGCCGTACGCAGCGATGTGCCCGCCCGCATTCGCCACCACATCCCTTCGTCCCTGCGGCTGCCCCGGGTACCCACTGCTCGCGGCACCAGGGCCACGGCCCGGCCTGATCGGTCTTCCCGGAGGGGGCGGCGGTGCCGCCCCGGCTTGGGAGCGCTCACCCGGATCCCGTCCGGCCCGGCGCGGCCTCCGCCCGACTCCTGTCGCGGCTGCCGCCGGGGCAACTCCCCTTCGCAGGAGTGAAGTTACTTTCGAGCCAACCGAAGGCTCAACGCAGAGCCGGTCACTTCACTCGTAAGGGTGATCAAGGCATGGTTTCGAATTCGTACGAGACCCCTGCTGTGAGTAACGGACGCCCGGCGCGCGGCCGCGTACGGAGCGCGCGGGCCCCGTCGGGCGCCGCCCGTCGAAGATTGACGCGCACCCGTACGCCCCCAGCTCCCGCGTCCGAACAGCCGCGACGACTTCCCCGGCAGCCCGCCGAACGGCCGAGGCCCGACCGCGCCCGCGCGCACGGTAGTCTCGACAGGTGCCGAAACTGTCCGACGTCATCACCGCGCTCGAAGAGGTCTATCCGCCGCAGTGGGCGGAGTCCTGGGACGCCGTCGGCCTGGTCTGCGGAGACCCTCAGGCCGAGGTCAACCGCGTGCTGTTCGCCGTCGACCCCGTCCAGGCGGTCGTCGACGAGGCCGTGGAGTGGGGCGCCGACCTCGTGGTCACCCACCACCCCCTCTACCTGCGCGGCACCACCAGCGTCGCCGCCACCACCTTCAAGGGCCGGGTGGTGCACACGCTGATCACCAACGGCATCGCCCTGCACGTCGCCCACACCAACGCCGACCACGCCGACCCCGGCGTCTCGGACGCGCTCGCCGAGGCCGTGGGCCTGCGGGTCACCGGCCCGCTGGTGCCGGACCCGACCGACCCGCTGGGCCGCCGCGGCAGTGGCCGGATCGGCCTGCTGGAGCCCCCGCTGCCCCTCTCCGCCTTCGCCGCGCAGGTGGCGAAGGGCCTGCCCGCCACCGCCGCCGGCGTCCGCGTCTCCGGCGACCCGAACCGGCTGGTCAGCCGGGTCGCGGTGTGCGGCGGCTCGGGCGACGGCTTCCTCGCGGACGTCCGGTCGGCCGGCGTGGACGCCTACCTGACCGCCGACCTGCGCCACCACCCGGCCTCCGAGGCCGCCGAGGCGGCGCCCGTCGCGCTGCTCGACGCCGCCCACTGGGCCACCGAGTGGCCCTGGCTCACCCTGGCCGAGCGGGCCCTGCTGGCCGCCGCCGACAAGCGCGGCTGGGCCGTGGAGACCAAGGTCTCCCACCGGGTCACCGACCCGTGGACCGCGCACGCCCCCATGTCCTTCACCGCCTGACCCGATTCACAGGAGCTCTCCGCTTGAACGCCGCGCCCGCCGACCAGATCCGCCTGCTCGACCTCCAGGCCATCGACTCGAAGCTCGACCAGCTGGCCCACCGGCGCCGGAGCCTGCCCGAGCACGCCGAGATCGACAAGGCCTCCGCCGACCACACCGCGCTCAAGGACCTCGTCGTCGCCGCCGAGGCCCAGAAGGGCGACACCGCCCGCGAGCTGACCAAGGCCGAGCAGGACGTCGAGCAGGTCCGCGCCCGTGCCGCCCGCAACCAGCAGCGCCTGGACTCCGGCGCGATCACCTCGCCGAAGGACCTGGAGAACCTCCAGCACGAGATCGGCTCGCTCGCCAAGCGCCAGGGCGACCTCGAGGACGTCGTGCTGGAGATCATGGAGCGCCAGGAGAGCGCCAAGAGCCGGGTCGAGGAGCTGTCCGCGCGCCTGGAGCACTCCACCGTCGTGCTCGAGGAGGCCGAGGGCCGCCGCGACGCCGCCTTCGCCGAGATCGACGGGGAGGCCGACAAGGTCAAGCGCGACCGCGAGACCGTCGCCGCCGTCATCCCGGCCGACCTGCTGAAGGTCTACGCCAAGCTGCGCGAGAGCCAGGGCGGCGTCGGCGCGGCCCGCCTCTACCAGCGCCGCTGCGAGGGCTGCCGCACCGAGTTCTCCATCACCGAGCTGAACGCCATCAAGGCCGAGCCGGCCGACAAGGTGGTCCGCTGCGAGAACTGCTCGCGGATCCTGGTCCGCACCTCCGACTCGGGCGTCTGATCCGGTGACGGCGCGCTTCATCGTCGAAGCCGACGGCGGGTCCCGGGGCAACCCGGGGCCGGCCGGCTACGGCGCGGTGGTCCGCGACGGGGACACCGGGCAGATCATCGCCGAGGCCGCCGAGTTCATCGGTCACGCCACCAACAACGTGGCCGAGTACAAGGGCCTGATCGCCGGGCTCAAGGCGGCCCGCGAGCTGGACCCGGACGCCTCGGTGGACGTCCGGATGGACTCCAAGCTGGTCGTCGAGCAGATGTCCGGGCGCTGGAAGATCAAGCACCCCGACATGCAGCCGCTCGCCGCCGAGGCGCGCACCGTCCTCCCGCGCTCCCGGGTCACGTACACCTGGATCCCGCGCGAGCGGAACAAGGACGCCGACCGGCTGGCCAACGAGGCGATGGACGCGGGCAAGGCCGGGCGCCAGTGGGAGCCCCGCACGCCGGTGGCCGCCGTCGAGGAACCGCCGCTGGAGACCGCCGCCCCCAAGGCCGGCTGGGCCGCCCCGGCCGACCTCGGCACCCCGACCACCTTCGTCCTGCTGCGCCACGGCGAGACCCCGCTCACCCCGGAGAAGCGCTTCTCCGGCAGCGGCGGCAGCGACCCGGAGCTCTCCGACAAGGGCCGCTGGCAGGCCGAGCGGGCCGCCGAGGCGCTGGCCGCGCGCGGCACGGTCCAGGCGGTCGTCGCCTCCCCGATGTGCCGCACCCGGCAGACCGCCGAGACCGTCGCCGCCCGGCTCGGCCTGGAGGTCCGGTACGAGGAAGGGCTGCGCGAGGTCGACTTCGGCGACTGGGAGGGCCTCACCTTCGCCGAGGTGCGGGAGCGGTACCCGGACGACCTCACCGCCTGGCTCGGCTCCGCGAAGGCCAAGCCGACCGGCAGCGGCGAGAGCTTCACCACGCTCACCCACCGGGCCGGCGTCGCCCGGGACAAGATCATCGCCCGGTACGCCGGGAAGACCGTGCTGGTGGTCTCGCACGTCAGCCCGATCAAGACCCTGGTCCGGCTGGCGCTCGGCGCCCCGCCGGACTCGATGTACCGGATGGAGCTGTCCGCCGCCTCGATCTGCGCCGTCCAGTACTACGCGGACGGCAACGCCTCGCTGCGGCTGCTCAACGACACCTCGCACCTGCGCTGACCCGGCCGGGGCAGCCGGTCAGTGCACCTCGGTGACCACCACGTCCAGCTGCCACGGCTTGCGGGCGGTGCCCTCCGCCGCGAGCTCCACCCGGTGGCCCAGCTCCAGCAGCGCGTCCATCAGCTCCTCGGGGGTCTTCGGCTCGGCGCCGGTGACCAGCAGGTCCCGGACGATCCGCCCCTTGGTCGCCTTGTTGAAGTGGCTGACCACGGTGCGCTTGCCGCCCCGCTCCTGGAGCACCCGGACGGTCGCGGTCCGGGAGGCCACCTCGCCGGCCGGCCGCCAGGCCGCCGCGTACGCGGAGCTGCGCAGGTCCAGCACCAGCCCGTCCGCGACCTCCGGGAGCACGGGGGCCATCGCGCTCCGCCAGTACGCGCCGAGCGCCCCCAGCCGCGGGAGCTTCACGCCCATCGAGCAGCGGTAGGACGGGATCCGGTCGGAGATCCGCACGGCGCCCCAGAGGCCGGAGAAGACCAGCAGCGAACGCTCGGCCCGGTCGTACGCGACGGCGTCCAGGGTGGCCAGGCCGAGGTTGTCGAACAGCACCCCGGTGTACACCTCGCCCGCCGGGCGGGCCCCGGCCGTCGGCAGTCCGGCGTTCTTGGCGATCTCGCCGCGCAGACCGGGGGAGAGTCCGAGCACCTCGGCGGCGGTGTCCTCGTCGCCCCGGCACAGGCCCACCAGGGCGTCCAGCACCGCACCGCGCGCCGCCGTCAGCCCGGGCAGCGACAGCCGCTCCAGCGCCACCGGCCCGCCGTCGCCGGACCCGGCCTTGCCCTCCGAGGGCGGCAAAAGCACCAGCACAGCGGACTCCTCAACAATCTGTGGCACACGAACCCCGCAACCCTACTGCGCCGGCCGTGCGCACCCCGCGGCCGCCGTTCGGCCCCCGCCCCCGCCGTCCGGCCCCCGCCCCCGGGTGCGCCCCTGCTCCCGGCCCCGCCACCCGGACGCGCCGCCGACCCGCCCCGGGCCACCGCGCGGTGGGAGGATCGGTCCGTGCCCGACCTCCAGCCCCGCGCCGCCGCCGCGTCCGCGCCCGCGCCAGCCCCCGGGCCCGCGCTCGGGCCCCGCCGCCGTCTGCTCGTCCTGGCGATCTGCTGCCTGAGCCTGTTCATCGTCGGCCTCGACAACACCGTGGTGAACATCGCCCTGCCGGCGATCCAGCGCGACCTGGGCGCCCCGGCGTCCGGGCTGCAGTGGATCATCGACGCCTACACCCTGGTGCTGGCCTCGCTGCTGATGCTGTTCGGCTCGGTGGCCGACCGCTTCGGCCGCCGCCGGGTGTTCCAGACCGGCCTGGTCTGCTTCGCGCTGGGCTCGCTGCTGTGCAGCCAGGCCCCGAGCCTGGGCTGGCTGGTGGCGTTCCGGGCGCTCCAGGCGGTGGGCGGGTCGATGCTCAACCCGGTGGCGATGTCGATCATCACCAACACCTTCACCGACCCGAAGGAGCGGGCCCGGGCGATCGGCGTCTGGGGCGGTGTGGTCGGCATCTCGATGGCGCTCGGCCCACTGCTCGGCGGCTTCCTGGTGGACGGCGCGGGCTGGCCGTCGATCTTCCTGATCAACGTCCCGGTGGCGGTCGCCGCGATCGCGCTGACCGCCCGCTTCGTGCCCGAGTCCCGGGCGCCCCGGCCGCGCCGGCTGGACCCGGTCGGGCAGCTGCTGATGATCGTGCTGCTCGGCTGCGGCACCGCCGCGATCATCGAGGGCCCGGCCAACGGCTGGACCTCCCCGCTGATCCTCGCGCTGGCCTCCACCGCCGTGGCCGCACTGATCGCCTTCCCGCTCTGGGAGCGCCGGGTGGCCGAGCCGCTGGTGGACCCCCGGTTCTTCGCCAGCGCGCCGTTCACCGGCGCCACCGTCACCGCGGTCTGCGCCTTCGCCGCGCTCGGCGGCTTCCTCTTCCTCAACACCCTCTACCTCCAGGACGTCCGCCACTACGGCCCGGTCGAGGCCGGCCTGTGGACGCTGCCGATGGCCGGGATGATGCTGGTCTGCGCGCCGCTGTCGGGACGGATCGTCGCGAGCCGCGGCCCGCGCCTGCCGCTGGTCGCGGCCGGGCTCGGCCTCGCCGCGAGCGGGCTGCTGCTCACCCGGCTCGCCGCCGACTCCCCGCCCGCCCTGCTGCTGGTCGCGTACGGGCTGTTCGGCTTCGGCTTCGGCATGGTGAACGCGCCGATCACCAACGCCGCCGTGTCCGGCATGCCGCGCGCCCAGGCGGGCGTGGCGGCCGCGGTCGCCTCGACCAGCCGCCAGATCGGCCAGTCGCTGGGCGTGGCGGTGATCGGCACGGTCGTCACCGCGGCCGTGGTCGGGCCGGTGGCGACCGGCTTCGCCCGGGCCAGCCACGCCGGCTGGTGGATCCTGGTCGGCCTCGGCGCCGCCGTCCTCGTCCTGGGCCTGGTCACCACCACCGCCTGGGCGAGCGCGACGGCCGCCCGGGTGGCCGCCCGCCTCGGCGCCGAGCCCCCGGCCGTCCGGTCCGGTGTACGGGAGGCGCCGCCCGAGCGGCTACGATGACCACTACGGCGGAAGAGCCGGCCGGGCGGTCGCGACGGGTCCCAGACCCGCCGAGGAACGTCCGGGCTCCACAGAGCAGGGTGGTGGGTAACGCCCACCCGGGGTGACCCGCGGGACAGTGCCACAGAAAACAGACCGCCCACCGCTTTTCGTGGTGGGTAAGGGTGAAACGGTGGTGTAAGAGACCACCAGCGACCGGGGTGACCCGGCCGGCTAGGTAAACCCCACCTGGAGCAAGGTCAAGATCGGTGCCCTCGGGCACCGTGCGCGGACGTTTGAAGGCTGCTCGCCCGAGTCCGCGGGTGGACCGCACGAGGCTGTCGGCAACGGCAGCCCTAGATGGATGGCCGCCTCCCCGGGCCGCGCGAGCAACCCGGGAGACAGAACCCGGCGTACAGGCCGACTCTTCCGCCCCCTTCCAGGTCGGGACCGCGAAACGCGGCCTGATCTGGGGGTTTAGTTTCCTCAGGATTACTCATGCGTTCCCATGGGTGCTTGATCTGGGGCTCCCCAGGGACTCCCCACTCCCCGGAAACTCCCCAGATTTTCCCGCCTCGGGACGCATGTAAGCCGCCCCGCACCCTCCACATGGGGGGTACGGGGCGGCTGATGGGGTCGGTAGGATCCCGCATACCTCCCACGGTGTGAGGGTCTCCTACCGGCCCCTGGATTCCCGCCGGTCAGCGCCCGGTGAAAGCGGGCACTGCCGCGGCGGGAAGCTCAAGGCCCGGTCGGCCGCCATGACGGCGGCCGACCGGAGCTGACGTCAGCCCCAGACGGAGTCGTCGAGGGTGGCAGTCGTCGCCGGAGTCGCGGTGGGTGTCTCCGTCGGCTGCGGCGCGACAACGCCCCAGACGGAGTCGGCGGTGTTTCGCTGCGGCCCTGCGGTAGCGACAGAGGTCGCGACCCCGGCGATGAGGGCGGCGCCAGCGAGAGCGCCGGCCAGAACCCGGACGGTAGTCCTGCCTGCAGGCATGGGGCACCCCTTTTGTGGCTGGTGTGGTGTGGCGGGAGAGTAAACCGGAGGTATGAGTTCCCTCATGGACTAGTGTTCGCACTGTTCTACGTTGAATCAACCCTTCTCACGATATGCTCGGAAAGTTGCGCATGTGCGCAGTCCTGATTGCATGTCATCTGGGGTGAAACGGTGGAAACGGACACTGTTGATGGTCGCCTGTTTCTCATTCCGGAAGCAGTTGATCTCTACCTCAAGGTTCTCTCGGGCGC
This sequence comes from Kitasatospora sp. NPDC005856, assembly GCF_040629945.1. NCBI lineage: Bacteria > Bacillati > Actinomycetota > Actinomycetes > Kitasatosporales > Streptomycetaceae > Kitasatospora > Kitasatospora sp. NPDC005856. The sequence goes on from NZ_JBEXWT010000014.1 coordinate 70,376, forward strand.
GGAGCTCAGCCCGCCGCCGAGTCCAGCCCGAGACCAGCTGGTCAGTGTCGGCCTCATTGCCTCCGAACCGGGGCGACCCGACCGCATGCAGGCCCTCGACGTCGATGCGGCAGTCCGGCAGTGGCAGTCATCCCTCGTCCAGATGGCAGCCGGCATGCTCTCCGAGGCCCAGTCATTCCCGTCCCAGCTTGCTGGGATGGCATCGGCTTACCGAGCCACACACCCCGGCCGCAGCATGACTCCGGGCGTGGAGATCCTCACCGGGTTCAAGGTGATCAACGAGCGCCTGGAGACTGTCGTCAACGGGTGTACTCGCGAACTCCTCACCGCCCAGCCGACGGGCCCCAGACGTGCCGACGTGCTGGCAGTCTCCTATCAGCGCGACCTGGGCGTGCTGAAGCGGGGAGCCGCCATGCGCACGATCTACCTCCCGAGCGCACGCTCTGACGGGCCTACTGCTCGATGGGCACTGACGATGACCGAGCGCGGCGCCAAGATCCGCACAGGGCGGACGTTTGGCCGAGCAATCGTGGTGGACCGGCGCGTGGCCGTCGTGCCCGTACTCGAACCGTGGAGCTCCACTGAGGTAGCGCCGGACCGCGCGGCCGTCGTCACCGATGAGGTGCTGGTCGCCCTGGTCTGCGCGTCATTCGAACGAGACTGGGCCCACTCCGAGCCCTGGGGCGGCAGCCAGGAGATGGAGCTTCTCCCCATCCACATCGGCATTCTGTCGGCACTGGCGCGTGGCCTCGAACAGGACGAGACGGCAGCCCAACTTGAGGTGTCCCGCCGGACCGTGACCAGCCGCCTCAGCGAGTTGAAGGCGATGGCCGGCGTGACCACGGTCCCGCAGTTGCTGTACTGGTGGGCGAAGCGGGAGCTCCAGCGCTAGGACTGGCGGATCACTGCGACGTATCGCTGATTGGCGGAGGTGAACCGGAGGAGGAACTCCCCGTCCCTCCGCATGAAGTCGCCGACGCGGTCCGCGGCCCCCTCTCCGCTGATCATCCACAGGTAGGCGGAAAGGCGGTCCGGGCGGATCGGTGTGCGCCTAAGGACCTCAGCCAGGATGTCGAGCGCGTCCTGAAGATCGATGCATGTGGTCGGTTCGGCGAGGCCCTCGATGGTGAGGGTGTAGGCGGTGCTCAGCGTGTGCTCCCGGTTCAGGTCCCCCCGGTTGCATGTGCCAATCATAGGCGAACGTAAAATCGAACAAGTGGGGACTTTGGTATGCAGACTTTTGATCTTGGTCGGGCGACGGTCAGGAGGTGCCGACCCCACCCCAGCGACAGCCAGACGCCCGCCAGCTGCGGGAACGTCGCGAGGTCGGTGACCGGATCCGCTTCTTACGCCGCCAGCAGGGCGTCAGCCAGGAAAAGCTTGGGGAGCTGATCGGCCGCGATCGGCAGACCATCCGGCACTACGAACACGGCCTCACCCCGGCCAGCCTCGACGACCTCGTTGCCATGGCCCGGGCCTTCGGCGTGGAGACCTGGCGACTGTTCTACGGGTAGCCGGCCGCACTGAGGAACGGCCGGCCAGGTTAGCCGTTGTAGGTGCGGGCCTTGGCGCCGGGCGGCGGAGATCCAGGGCAGTCGTCATGCTCAACGAGCTCGTTTCGCTCGTCCACCGTTCGGATCAGGCGGCCGCGGACACGGGCGTAGCAGTACGGGCACGTACCGATCGTCACGGGCCGCACGGCCGGCTTTCCCCCGGCAGCGCTCACCGCTCGGTCTCCGGCGCCTCGGGCAGCGCCTCGCTGGTCGGCTGGAGGGATCGGATGTGTGCACGCATCTCGGCGTGGGACGCCTCGATCCGCGCCAGCTCCTCCGGGTCGATCGTCTCGTAGGGCTCAGCCATCAGCTCTCTCCTCAATGCATGTGGGGTGTGCGACCACGGCCCAGCCGAGGGCAGGAACCAGATCGCCGTCCTCCCCGCCACAGCAGATCCTGGAGTTGCGCCCGAGTGGGCGGCGGCTGATGCATGGTCACAGGCACAGCATCGGTAGCTGTGCAGGCCGCCACTAGGGCCATGGTGAGTACCCACCGTGGAACCACGGTGGCCGGTAGCCTCATGCCACCATCGACCCGGGAGGCCCCGATGCCCACGGAACCACTTCCCACGCATCTGCTCGCCGACCCGGCGTTCGCAGCGGCCTGCGCCGCCCGCCAGATCGGTGCCGTGTTCCAGGCCGCCGCAAGACGTGCTGGCATCGGGCCGGCCCAGATCGCTCGCCGCACTGGTCTTTCCACCAGCCGCGTCAGCGAGATCATGACCGGCGGCCGGACCGTGGAGAGCATGGCCGTCATCGAGCGAATCGCCGATGGCCTGCGCATCCCCGGGCGCATGCTCGGCCTCGCCGACCGGCCCTGGGAAGCCGCTGCCGAGACCACCACCTACCGGCCCGCAGCCGTCCCCGAGACCTGGGAAGTACTGGACATGCTCTCCCGCACCACTGCGTCCGATGCCGCCCTCAGCCACCTGGAGGCAGCTGTCGCCGACACGGCGTTCCACTACCCCTCGACGCCACCCGCAGAGTCCGTGCCCACCCTCCAGAGGCAGCTGGTCGGCGTGCACGAGATGCTCGCCCGCCCGCAGTCTCTCGCCGCTCGGCGTCGTGGCGTGCGGATACTGGCAGCCGTCTCGGGCCTGCTCGGCCTCGCGCACCACGACCTGGGCGACCGCAACCGCAGCGACGCACACTTCCACCTCGGCACCATCGCGGCCGGCGAGGGAGAGGCAGACGACCTCATCGCGTGGCTCCTCACCATGAAGAGCATCGTTGAGTACACCGCCGGGCGCCGGGACGCGGCGGCTGGCCTACTCCAGCAGGCTGCCCTCCACGCTGAGACTGCAGCACCCCGGCGGCGAGCCTGGGTTGCCGCCAACCTGGCCCGCGTTCTCGCGGCACGAGGCGAGCGTACAGCGGCCCTGGCCGAGCTCGACCAGGCCGCCCACCACCTCGACCGCGCGGACGATGCTCCCGGCAGTCTCGACTTCTTCGATGCTCCACGGCTCGATGGCCTCGCAGGCGAGGCATATGCCTACCTCGGTGAGCATGACGCGGCCAGCACCCTGCTGGAGACTGCCATCCAGCAGCGAGCAGCCACAGACGTCAAGGGCCGCGCCGTACTCACCCTCGACCTCGCGGAGGTCCGGCTCGCACAGGGAAGCCTCGACGCAGCCTGCGCGCTCGCGCACCAGGCCCTCGACGTCGCCAGTGGGAGCGTCGTCCAGCCGATCATCCTCCGCGCGCGGGCCTTCGAGCGATCGGTCACCCCGTGGGCGGCCGAGAGGCTCGTGCGAGAGCTGGCCGCGCGCGTGAGAGAGTCGGGAGCACAGCTCGTGCGCATGTAGGGAGGCCGCTGTGGAGTGGGAGACGTTCGGACGTCGGCAGGTCTACGGCAGTCCCTGGGTCGAGGTCTGGCTGGACGACGTCGAGGTGCCCGGAGTCGGCCGGATCGACCACCACGTTGTCCGCTACCCCAAGAAGTCGACCACCACAGTCGTCACCGACGACCAGGGCAGATTCCTTCTCCTCTACCGTCACCGGTTCATCACGGGCCGCTGGGGCTGGGAGGTGCCGGCCGGGTGGGCCGAGCCCGGCGAGGACCCGGCAGCAGCAGCCGCCCGCGAAGTCGAGGAGGAGACCGGTTGGCGTCCCGGCCGGGTCGAGCTGCTGACCGAGTATGACGCCATGGCCGGCATCAGCAACGCGCACTTCCACGCCTACCACGCCACCGGATGCACCCAGGTCAGCGAGCCACAGGACGTCTCCGAATCGACCCGCGTGGAGTGGGTGCCCGAAGCCGATGTTGTTGATCTGCTGGTCGGCGGCGAGGTCGCGGACGGCCCGTCGCATGCCGCGCTCTCCTACTACCTCGGCCCACACCGGCTGAGCCGACCGCGCCCCTGACCTGCGCGGTCCGATGCCGGTCGTACCATGGGCGGCATGGCTGACCTGGATCTCCCTGCTGACCTGCTGCCCCTGCACATCGCCGCCCTCGCGGCGGACCGGGCGATGACGACGGTGCGGGAGGCCGGCGGGGACGTCGATGCCGCGCGCGAGGCCTACCTTGCCGCCGCCGCAGCGCTGGACGCCCACCCCGTCTGGGAGGAGATGCGGCAGGCCGGCCAGCACTACCAGGCCCGGCAGGCCAGCCTCCAAGCCGCGAAGGCAGCACTCGACGGCGAGCAGCCCGCGTAGGCCGCACCTACTCTCCGGGCCCCGCCGCCCGCACCGCCTCCGCCATCAGCACGTCCAGCAGTGCGCACACGCCAGCCTCGGTGCCGTCGCGCATCGTGGACTCGATCGCGCCCTCGACCCGCGCCCGCGCCTCGGGGGCAAGGCCCTGTGTGGTGATCGCCATCCGGCCGAGATGCATCGCGAGGTGCCGTGACAGCGGAGGAGGAGCGGTAGTCATATCCCCATGATGGCCGGACCCGGCAGTCGGCTGGGCCGGAACGCACGAAGATCCCCCGCCCGGCCGAAGCCGAGCGGGGGCGTTCTGTTGCCCGCGAGCGCGGGCGCAACGATCTGGTGAAACAAAGCCACGGGCAATCCCCGCGAAGCGCGGCGCCGACGGATGCGACTGTAGGGGATGCGGCCGGCGCTGCGGCACAACCCAGATACAGCTTGACGCTGTACAGCGTGAGGCTGTAGCTTTCTTGTGTCGGCACCACCAGCCACCAGAAGGGAACGAACATGGACGTCCCGATCGGAATCACGAACAAAATCCGAACCACCGGACACCGGGGCCTGGGCGCGATCGGCAAGCCCGACATTCTCGCCGCCGCCTACGAGACCGATACCCAGATCACCATCGACGGCCGACAGTTCACCGGGGAACGGGTCTACCTCGGCATCAAGCGCGAGGCCTACGACCTCGACCGTGACGCCGTCGTGCTCCAGCGGATCGGCCTCGACCAGGAGTTCACGTCGGCAGCCGGCCCCTACAAGGGCGAACGCCTCGCGGTCTACCTGATCGACATGGACCGACTGGAGGACGCGCCCGGCATCGCGGAGGCGTACCGGCAGGAGAAGGCGGCCCGAACACAGCGGCTGCTGGACATGCAGGCCCGGGTCGATTCCGAGGACGACCGCCTCGACCGGCTCTCCGAGGACGGTGCCTGATGCCCACCATCGCCAGCCTTGCCCTGCGCCAGCCCCCGCTCGACGGAACCGCCAACTCCCGCTACGAGGACGTTGACCTCGAACAGCTCTCCCCCCGCGCCCGAGCCCTCGCCGAAGCGGTTCAGCAGCGGAGCCTGGCCACCGTCGGCGTGATCTGGTGCGCCCTCGGCACGGTGCGTGCGTTGATCCCCGACGCCGAGCAGTGGCACGACGCCGATGACCTGGGCGAACCCGTGTTCGTCCCCTGGTCCGCCTGGTCCGCCTACCCTGACGACTCCGAGATGGACCCGCACGACTACCTTGAACAGCAGGCCCGCCGCATCAACCCCGCCTACTCCATCGTCGGCGCCTACCCGCGTACCCCGGTGCCCTCCTACGCAGCCGGTGCAGCAGATAACGGGTGGACCCGCCAGCAGGTGCTCGACTACCTGCGCGCGGCGGGCAGGCCGATCGCGCCCGGGACATGGAGCTCGTACGTCGCCCGCGGACAAGCTCCCGCGCCCGCCCGGAAAGTGGGCCGCACCCCCCTGTGGAACCCGGCCGAAATCCAGGCGTGGACCGCCTGAACACAAGGAACCGCCCCCGCCCGGCCCTCCCGAGGGAGAGCTGGACGGGGGCGCTTGGTTGTTCAGGGGCGGAAGAGGGCGACCACGGCGACGACCGTGCCAGCGAGACCGCCGAGCACACCGATCGTCGCCATCGGCCACCGGTTGCGCTTCAGCGCCTCGACGTCGGTCCGGAGCCCAGACACGTCAGCCTCCGTCAGAGCGGTGCGCTCCTGGGTACGGAGGCGCGTCTCATGGTCGGCGATCGTCTCCCGATGCTCGCGCTGGTCGTCGAGCAGCCGGTCCAACTTCTCCTCCATCCGGATCTGGCCGTCGGCGATCCTGCGTACCTCCGCGTGCGTCTGGGCCGGGCTGATGTACACCCCGGCGTCCGGGGGCGGGCTGGTCACTCGCGCGCCCGACGGCCCAGCAGCGCGGCCGAGTTGGGGTCGCCGACGAAGGTCGACACCGTCCCCTTGACCACGGTCAGCGCGGCCGGCAGCGCCGCCACCGCCGCCGCCCGCAGCGCGCCGACCGACGTCAGGTCGAAGTTGTCGGCCAGCAGCAGGCCGAGGAACGCCACCGCATACGTGGCGACCGTGCGCTCGACCAGGTCGAGGATGAGCTTCCGCATCAGCTGTTCTCCTTCGCAGTGGTGAGGTGCACGGTGATGCCGGCGATCGCCTGCTCGATCCGAGCCACCAGCGCGTCCGCGTCGACCTGGCCACCGGCCGCCAGGGCCTGAGCCATCGCCTTCACCGTGGAGTTCAGCGCCGCGATCTGGCCGTCCGCCTGCTTCCCGCCGTTGAGCGCCTCGCCAACGGACGGCCGGTAGCCGTTCGCGAGCGCCGCGTACTCGGGCATCGGCGCCGACAGCAGAAGCTGCGGCAGATCCGCACGGAGCTGGGCGATCGCCGCGATCGCCTCCTCCGCGCGCTGCGTGGCGTACGCGGCACCGTGCAGGCAGTCGGCGACGGTCGGCTCGTAGCCGTCCTCGGCGTACTGCGAGCCGATCCGGAACTGCATCAAGTCCTGCGGGGGCATCTCGTCCTCCTGGACGGTCGGGGCCGGTGCCGGGTCGGGCCCGGGCCAGCGGTATGTGGTCTGGGCGTGGCCGCCACGCGGGTCATTCGGGTCCGCGGTCGGCGGACAGCCGTCCGGGAAGCGGGGCGCGAAGTAACCGACGATCCGGCTCGACCTCCGCGGCGTGGCGTGAGACCAGACGCCGTTGCCCTGCCCGGCGTCCGTCGAGCCGGCCCGGACGGAGTTGCCGCCCTTGGTGTACACGGTGTCCGCATCCCAGCCGACGACCAGCTCGGTGTGTGAGCCGTTGCCGAAGTTCACCCAGCTGCCAACGCTCGGGTACTGGCTGAACTGGCCGCGGCGCTGGGCCCAGTCGGTGAACGCGCTCACGTTGTCGACCCTCGGAACGATCCCGGCGAGGCCGACGTCGTCGTACATGCACCAGTCGAAGATCACGCACCACGGGACGCCGGGCTCGCCGAAGCGCTCGCCCCACGGGGTGTCGTTGTCGTAGCCGTCCCGGGCGGTCCAGCCCTCGTACACCCGCTCGGGTATGGACTGGACGTGATCGAGCAGGCGTTTCCACTGCGGGGTCACGCGAGCTCCTTTCGTAGTTGTGATGGTCACGTGTCGGGTGGGGCCGGTACCGTCGGAGCACACACGAATCCGGCCTGGGGGTAGGGATGTTGAAGCGTCAGACGTGGGCGATCATCGGCAGCGTGGTGGTGATCGCAGGTGGCAGCGCAACCGCCGCGGCGCTCACCAGCGGCGGCGACAAGCCGGCGCCGGTGTCCGCCGAGGTCAGCCCCAGCCCCACGCCGACGACGTCGCCCAGTCCGACCGCAACGGCCGAGCCGACGGCCACCACCTCACCCACCGCCGTACCGAGCACGGTCTCGCCGACAGCCACCACCCCGGTGCAGCAGCACGCGCCCAGCCCGACCGCCACGAAGCCCAGCAGCAAGACGAAGGAGAGCACCGTGCAGGAGCCGAAGCAGATCGCCCCCGCAGACCCGGCCGACACCCAGCCAGCCACACAGCCCCCGGCACCCACCAGCAACCCGGGCAACCAGAACAACGGCGGGAGCGGCACGGTCGACAAGGGCCCCTACCCGACCCGGATCACACCCACCAGCGAGGCAACACCGCAGAAGCCCTAGTTGCCGACGCCGAACGTCGACAGCCCCTTGACGCCCACGTTCCCGGATCCGGCCGTTACCCGGGCCTGCAGCTCCAAGTACTGGATCCCGAGGTACGTGCCCGAGACTGGCCCCATCATGTACGAGACGACGTAGGCACCAGCGCCGAGACTGGACTTGGCGATCTCCTGGCCGGCGCCGTCGATGATGCGGATTTCTCCGGTCGTTGTCCCATCCGAGCAGCGGGCGATGTAGTGGGCCTGCACCTGCGGGTGCTGCTTGTGCCAGGGCAGGGTCATGCAGGTAGTCCAGGAGCTGGACGTCGTAGTCCACTGAGGGACCTCGGTCGCGCCATACCAGCCAGAGGCCCCGATGTACGGAACAGCCAGACCGCCCGAGACAACGTCCTCAGCGAAGAGAGTGCCGCCACGGGCGTCCGACATCACGATCGCCTGAGGGTCGCTCTGGGTCGTCGTGGTCCTGGTCAGGTAGATCGCCTTGCTCCCGTCCTGGCGGGAGATCTTGACGCCGCGCTGCTCGGCGCCGTTGGGCTGCGTCGGGGTGATCTTGCCCACGTAGATCAGTGAGGCGCCTGTGGTGTCGTCCACGCGGAGCGTGCCGCCCTGCCCGACGACCACGTCCCCGGCGAGGATCTGGGTCATGGCCGGCCGCATCTGGGCACGGCCCGCGAGCTGACGCACCTCGTCCTTCAGGGCACGGAACTCCTCCAGGAAGTCTGCTGGCAGGTCAGGCACTTGGGGCCTCCAGGTAGAGCTCGGTGGACTCGGGCCGGCCGCGCTCTTCGGGTGAGACCTTGAGGCCGACGATCCTGTATCTCTCGGACATGCCGTCGTAAAACCAGTCGTCCCGGATCGAGATGCGTGCGTAGGCGCCGAGCTGAGGTTGGGCGGTGTCCCCGCTGGCGTAGGTGACGGCGGGCACGAGCACGGGTCGTCGGGCGGCAGCGAGGTCGGCGGCGGCGTGCTGGTCGACGACGTCCTGGGTGGTGACCGTGCTGTAGTCCGAGGTGCCGTCCAGCCTCGGCCAGCCGGCCGCGATGTCGTCAGGGCTGGTCAGCAGCGCGGACATGAGCGGCACGCTCGCGGCGGCCAAGTTGGTGTTGACCGTGGCACCTCGGGACTGCCAGGCGGTGGCGAACCGGGTGGCGTCCTCGGGCAGGCTGTACGTCCCGATGAGGCCGGGACTCTTCAGGATGACGTCGCCGCCGGCCACGATGATCCGCGGGTAGCCCAGCCGCAAGGTTCGGTGCCTGGCACCGGTGTCGTCCCGGAAGACGTGGACCAGCCACTCGAAGCCGCCCTGAACGCCCGCGAGTTGGTCGAGGAGCGTGCCGATCCACGGCAGGTCGTACCTGCTGTACACCCGGTCCCGGGTGACGCCGCTGGTCTGACTCCAGTCGATCTCGATTCCGAGGTCCCCGCCGGGGGCGGCCTGGGCGTAGGCGACGAGCTGACGGGCGATGTCGAGTTGGTCGATGGCGGCCGCGGTGAAGGTGTCGGTCAGCAGGCGGTGCGCGCGCAGGACGGACTCCAGGCCGGCGGCCTGGATGTTGACCGTCCAGTACCCGCGCCCGTCGCGGCCGGGGGTCCTGGTCCACAGGATGCCGCCCCACACGATCTCGGAGGCGAACGCGGTGCTGCGCGACAGGTAGATCATCGTGCGGCCGGGCACCAGCGCGGCTCGAACTCGACGGGCCGTGTCGGGGTCCGGGATGTGCACCGTCCCGGACAGGGACCCGGTCTTGCCGATGTACAGGTCGTAGCTGACGCCCGTGATCTCCAGCCGGTCCAGCAGCCGGTCGGTGCGCAGATCGCAGACGAGCACGTCGTAGGTGGCCATCAGGACGCGGCCTTGTAGGTCGCGTAGAAGTGGACGCGCGTCGTCGTGGCGGCCCCGGTCGGCGACGTGTTGGAGACGCCACCCGTGGAGTCACCGGAGGCGGCGGTCTTGATGAGGAATCCCATCGCGGTGCCGCCGGGCGGGATCTGGACGATCCCGAGCCACTCCTGGGTGTTGGCGATGACGTAGTTGCAGGTGCCGCCCACGTGGAGGATGCCGTCGTTGGCCGCGGGCACGGGCAACGAGATGTTCCACAAGCCGGTGCCGCCGTTGGAGCCGACGCCAAGGGCCAAGGTGCCCTCGACGTCGATCTTGCGTCCGACGCGGCACCAGTGCGCGATCAGTGACCCGTTGGGCCCGAGTGTCGGGGCGGTGACGCTGGCAGTCCACAGCGCGACGTAGGGCTGCCACTCGCCGTCCGCCTTGGACCAGGCGGTCCCGGACCAGCGCTCCAGGCCAACGGCCCCGTCGCGCCACTGCCCGGTGTAGCTACCGGCGGCGAGGCTGCCCGGGGCGATGCCGCGGATCGCCGAGGACCACGGCACCCAGGAGGTACCGTCCCAGCGCTCCAGGGCGCCGGTAGCTGGGTTGTCGCGGTACTGGCCGCCGTAGGCGCCGGGACCGCTGTCGGCCCCGGGGTGGATCCCGCCGAGCGACACGCTGAAGATCCGGCGGTCCGTCAGCAGTCCGAGGCCGATCCAGTTCGGTGGGGAGCCGGCTGAGGCACCTGCGGGTACCTGGATGTCCCACAACCGCATGTAGGCGGTGCCGGAGGCCGGCGCGGTCGGCGGGGCGCCGGAGCCCGGGGTGCCCTGCTGGTAGACCACTGCGGCGAGCGTCTGGCCGCTGGTGTCGTACAACTTGTCGTAGGCGACGATCCAGATCGTGTCGTAGCGGGTCTGGCCAGCGCCGGGGGCGATGGTGATGGTCTCCGGGGCGGTGACGACCAGGCCGTACGCACCCTGCCCGGTGGTTCCCTGGACGACGACGCGGCCGATGCCGACGGTGGCGGTCATGCCGGTGACGGTCAGGGTGAGCGGGTTTCCGCCGGGGACGACGCCGGAGCGGGTGGTCGTCGCGCCGGTGGGCGTCCAAGTGCCCACCGGCGCGAGCCTGGTGTCCTCTCTCGTCTGGCCCGGGTTGAGGTGCCATACGGAGCGCACGGTCATGGGTCGGTGCCTCCTCGGCTACCAGTAGGCGGAGCGCCAGCGCACGGTGGCGGACGCGGCGGGGTCGGTGCTGCCGGGTGCGGCGCGGAAGTTGAGGGTGGTTGTCGCCTTGGGCGGCAGCAGGAAAGCCCCCTCCGGCGCGCTGCGGAGGGTGGCGGTGCCGAGGCGGTCCTGGCCGGCGAGGGTCACGGTGCCGACCCAGGTGTCCACCACCAGGACGTCGGTCCCGGCGAGGGTGATGTCGTATTCCAGGCGTAGGTCGCCGGCCGTGATGGACGGTTTGGTCACCGGGCCGCGGATCTCGATGATTGGGTGCACCTCGGCGTTGCCGATGTTGGTGACGGTGATATCGCCGGTGCTGCCCGGGGTGCCCCAGACCACGCCGGTCTCCGTCGGGGTGCCCCAGGACAGACCGGTCTCCGCAGGGTCGCCCCAGGGCAGGCCGCTCTCGGGTGCGGGAAGCGCACTGGATCCGCTCTGCTCGGTGACGGCGTACCGGCGCGGGTCCGTCGCCTCCAACAGGAGCGCGACCGCGGGCACGCCGGCGGTGAAGTCGCCGTCGTCGGGGACCACCCGGTCGGTGACCCGGGCGCTGACGAGCAGCTGGCGGCCAGCGAGTTGGATGACGAGGGGCTCCTCGTCCTGCCGGATCGCGGTCGCGTCCTCCAGCGCCTGGAGGACGGCCGGGAACGTCGCGTCCGGGCCGGTGATGCGCAGGTCGATGCCGATCGTCCGGGCCTGCGCGAGCAGGCGCCCGGGGCGGGCGCCGTGCTGCTGGGCCCGAGGGCTGGTCCCGGAGTCGACGGCTGGCCGGGACGACCACCCCGTGACCCGGGTGACGGTGTAGGGGGTGCCGTCGCCGAGCAGCAGGCCGGCCCACTGGATCTGCTGGTCCCCGGTGATGAGCTCACCCGGCACGAGGCATCACCCCCTCGCCTTGGCCAGCAGCGCGAGTTGCATCGCGGTCTGCCGCGCGCCCCCGCTGTCGCTCTCGTAGTACTGCTCGATGTTCAGCACCGGGGTAGCGGCGGCCTGCTCGGCCCAACTCCCGCCCGCAGGGCCCATGGGTGCCTGGGCCTGGTAGGACCAGGCCGGGACGGAAACGTCGGGCGGCTGTACCAGGCTCGCCATGGTGCGCTCCAGCGATGGACGGCCGTCCTCGACACCCGCCTCGATGCCGGCGGGGATCCACCGGCCTACGTCGCGGCGCATCAGTTTCGAGGGGGAGGCGATGCCGAGCGCGCTCTTGATCGGCCCGGGGATCGCCGCCGAGACGAACGAGATCAACTGGCTTTTGAGCCAGCTGCCCATGTTGCTGATGCCGTTCCACAGGCCCCTGATGACGTCTCCACCGGCTGAGACGAGTAGGCCGCCGAGGTCCCCGATCGCGCTCTTGATCGCCCCGGGGACACCCTTGATCCAGTTGATGGTGTTGTTCCATCCGCTGACCGCGCCGTCGTAGATCGTGGACCAGATGCGGGACAGGACGGCTCCCAGGTCCCAGCCCGTGAAGAAGTCACGGATCGAGCGGGCCACGCCGAGGACGAGGTTCGACAGCCAGTTCCAGGCGCTGACGGTGGCGTTGCGGACTGTGTCCCAGTTGGCGATCACTGCGACGACCAGGGCAACGACGGCGGCGATGACCCAGCCGAGCGGCCCCATGGCGAGGACCCAGGCGGCGGCCATGCGCGCGGCGTTGAGCAGAGACTGGGCGCCCATCAGCACCCAGCCGGCCACGATCTCGGCAGCGGCGGCGGCCTGGAGGGCCATGCCCCAGACGATCCGCGCGCCGATGGTGATCCAGGCGGCGGCTTGCTGGGCGCCGCTCGTGATGGCCGCAGCCCCGGAGGCGATCCAGGCTCCGACCTGCTGGGCACCGGATGCGACGGCGGAGGCGCCGGCCGCGATCCAGCCGCCAACGGTCTGGTACGACGCGACGATGGACAGGGCCCCGTTGGTGACGGCGGCGGATCCCGAGGTCACCCAGGCGGCCAGTTGTTGCGCGGCCGAGACGGTAGCGGCGATGCCGGCCTGCGCGTAGCCGACGGCGGTCGTGATCAGGACGGGCAGCAGCAGGGTGGTGATGACCCCGGCCACCACCGCAACGGCGGTCCTGTTGTCGGAGAGCCACCGGGCGGTGTCGGCGAGCGCGGGAACGACGGTGCCGGCGAGGACGCCGGCGGCCGTGGCGGCGGCAGGGACGAGATGTTCGCCGAGCCACTTTGCTACGTCCATGATGGGCGGGACGACGTCGTCCTTGATGAACCGGCCGAGCTTGGTCGCCGCGGGCGCCAGGTCCTCGCGCAGTACCTGGCCGGCCTTGGCCGCCACCGGTCCGAACCGGTCGGCCAGTTCACTGCCGACCTTGGAGAGAACCGGCAGGACCGTGTTGGCGGCCTCGCGGCCGAAGGCCGTGACGGCCGGTACCGCGGTGCCGGTGATCCAGGCGGCGGCCGCGGTGAACGCAGGACCGAGCTTGTCGGCCACGGTGGAGCCGAGGCGCTCCAGGACCGGCAGGACCTGGCCGCCGGCGAAGTTGACCAGGCCCTGTTCCAGGCTCCTCTTGAACGCTTCGACCTTGGTGGCGGCGTTGTCGCGCAGGGCGTTGCCCGCGGCGTCCGCGGCGCCCGCGACCTCACCGAGGCTGCTGGCCGCGGTCTTGACGTCGAGAGAGAAGAGAGCGGCGCCGAGGTCCTCGCCGGGCCCGCCGAAGAGGTTCTGGATGGCCTGGGCCCGCTCGACGCTCGGGGGCATGGCGCGCAGGGCGTCGAGGACGGTGCCGAGGGCCGCGCTGGCGCGCGGGCCGCCCGCGGCGACGTCGTCGGTGAGCCGCTTGGCGTTGAGGCCAGCGTCCTTGAACGCCTGGTCGATGGCGGCACCGCCGCCGGTGACCTTGAGCGAGAATTCCTTGAGGGCGTCGGCGACGTTGTCGGTGGAGCGGGCGCCGCCTTCGAGGCCCTGCCGCAGCAGGCCCATGGCGGTGGAGCCGTCAAGTCCGATGGTCTTGAAGACCGGCGAGTACTCGCCGAACGTCTCGAGGACGTCCGCACCACGGGCGTCCGTACCGCGCAGGCCTGCAGCTACCAGGTCGAGGCCCTGCTGGGCGTCCTTCGCCATGCCGTTGCGGATCAGCTGGCCCACAGCGGTCGCGGTCTCGCCGAGGTCGACGTCGAAGGTGGAGCTCAGGTCTAGGACCTTGGTGGAGATCTGCTTGATCTGCGCTTCGGTGGCGCCCGGCGGAAGCAGGCCCGCGGAGGCTACGGACCGGATGGCCTCGGTGCCCTGCTCGAAGGACTCGGCCATGGTGCCGGCAAACAGCTGGCCGGCGACCTTGCCGTACTTGGCGGCCTCCGGGCCGGTGGCACCGAGTTGGGCCTGCAACTTGCCGGCGATCTGCTCCTGCTCCATGGCGCCGCCTATGCCCTTGGCGAGCAAGGCGCCGACGCCAGCGGCGCCGGCCGCAAGGACGACCGCGGAGCCCTTCAGGACGCGCTTGGCGAAGCCGTCACCGGCCTCGTCACCAGCCTCAGCGACCGGGCCGGAGATCTGGTCGCGGATCGCGGAGCCGATGCCGCGCACGGAGGGGACGATCTGAAGGCTGGCGTAGCCGACGGTAGGCACCGAAGATCACCCCCTCCGGTGGTCCTGCGTCAGGTGAGGTGTCCGGCCTCGACTGCGGCACGGTGCGCGGCGGCGCGCTTGCGGGCGGCGGCCAGGGCCGCGGCGCGCTCGGCCGGATCCCGGCGGGCGCTCGCGGTGCCGGGGCGCGGATACAGCTTGGGCCTGGTGGCGTGGCGGTCGCCGCCGCGCTGCCAGTTCGCGGACGCCAGGACGTCCCAGATGTCCGCGAGCAGGTACTCGGCCTGCGACCAGGCGGGGCGGCCGGTGCCGGACAGGGCCGCGTGCAGGCGCGAGGTGGGGGGCAGGCCGCGCACCAGCGCGACCAGCTCCATCCAGGTCAGGCGGCCGGTGCCGAGGTCGGCCAGGCGCACGCCGTACTCGGCGCGCAGGTCAGCCGTGATGGCCTCCCCGTGCTCACTCAGGAGTCGGTGGAGGCCGGCGATTCCCCCTCGGCCGCCCCGCAGTGCCGCTGGTAGGCCTTGAACAGCGGCAGCATCCGGTAGCCGGGCATGGGCCGCTTCTGGAACTCCTCCCACTGCTGGCCGAGGGCTTCGCGGAACACGGCGCGCATCGCCATGTTGTCGCCCTGCTCGGCGGCGGCGAGCAGGGGCCAGATGTTCAGGCTGTCCATGTGGGCGAACGTCCAGCGGGTGCCGTCGGCGTCTCGGACGACGAAGGGCCGCAGTTCGGCACCGGCCTTCACGGCGCCGAGGTCGAAGTCGAAGGGGCGCCCGTCGTCGCTGTGGCGGCGGGGGCGGCGGGTGTTGGACATGCGCGGTGGTCCTCTCCGGGGTGCGCGGTGGTCAGGGTGGTGGCCGGGGCGGGCGGACCGCGCGCTCGCCCGCCCCGGGGCGCGGAGGGTCAGGACACAGTGACTGCGCAGGAGGCGGTCAGGCCCTGGTAGGTGGCGGTGATCGTGGCCGCGCCGGCCGCCACGCCGCTGACGTAGCCGTAGGCGACGGTGGCCTTCGCCGCGGCGGAGGTGGTCCAGGACAGGTACGGGTCCGCGGTCACAGTGCGGGTGCTCGCGTCGGCAAGGGTCGCGGTGGCGATCAGCGGGGCGACCGCCCCGACGGCGAGAGCCTTCGTGGCGGGGGCGACGGCGAGGGCGACGACGGCCTGACTGTCCTGGCGGTCGAACAGCACCCGGTTGGCGTCCGGGTAGATGACGGCGGCCAGCGTGGTCTTGGAGAGGTCGGACTCGTTCTCGTCGATGTCGCCGTCGGGCGCGACGATCGCGTAGTTGCGAGTGATCCGCCGCACCCACAGGCCGGTTCCTGCATCGCGCTTCTCGAAGCCGAGCTTCACCGGGCCGGGCCGGGGCACGACGATCTGGGAGGCCGTCGACCCGGGCCAGATCAGGGACCTGGTGGTCGGGTTGTCCTCCAGGACGCTGAACTTCTTCGTCAACTTGAAGTTCTTGCGCGACGACCGCACGAGGATGCCGCCCCAGGCGTAGTAGTCGGCCGTGTCCTCGTCACGGCTCTCGGGCATGCCGTCGTCGCCGTCGAGCAGGCCGGCCATGGTCCAGCCCGCGCCCCAGGGGGTGTTCGCGTCGGCCGGGTTGGGGGTGGTGAGGCTGTCGGCGACCCAGACGTCGGCGTCCGTCCACAGGTGCGCGTTGGTGGTGTTGCCGGACATGCCGGTCCTCCAGGGTGATCAGTTCAGGGGAATGGGCGCGATGTTGGCCGTGAGGGTGAGCGTGGCCAGCGGGACGCGCGAGTCCGGGTCGATGCCGGGTACGGGCCCGGTGCCCGGGCGGGTGGAGCGGATGACCGGGCCGGCGGCGGTGTGCAGCAGCGCGGCGCACAGCTGCGCGAGGTCGTGGGCCTGGTCCTCATCCGTGTGCCAGACGCTCACCCGCAGCAGCGCGACGGAGTTGAGCCGGGACGGTGCCGGGGTAGCGCCGTCGAGCGCGACCAAGACGAGCGGCAGCCGCGGATCCTCCGGGCTTCGGGCGTCCGGCACGCGAGTGCCAACCGTGGCGCCGGCCGCGTAAGGCTCGGTCCGGATGGTGAGTGCGGCTCGCAGGATCCCGCAGGCCGCAGCCGCCGCGTCCGGGAACAGGACGGCGGCTTTCACTGGCCGCCCCGCTCCTTGACGTCCGCTCCGACGCCGGCCGCGGCCCGGGTGAGGGCACCGTCACGGGCCTGCCACGCCATCGCACGGCGGTCGGCGATGGTGACGCGGGCGGCCTGTCGGTCCGTGGTGTACGGATGCACCTCGACCGTCTCCGGGGCCGGTACGGCACCCTTCACGCGCTCGGCGATCCGGCCGGCGGCCTCGTCCACCATCGCGCGGACCTCGGGACTCTCCAGCACCTCACGCACGCCGGCGGAGTCCAACTGGAACTCGACTTTCTGAGGCAAGAGGTCACCTCCTCAGCCGGTCGAGCGGTTCATCTGCCACTCGACGTGGTGCACGGCGCCGGTGATCGGATCGGGCCAGCGGCCGACCTCGCCCTGCACCTCGCAGGTGAGGCCGTCGTACTCGATTCGGTCTCCGGATCGGACGTCCGGGGCGGTGCCGGGTGCGGACAGGACGCGCCAGCCGGTCAGGACGGCGGTCCGCTCCGTTGTGGCGGTCTCGTTCTGATAGACGGGCTGGACGGACAGCTGGCCGACCGAGAGCCGGTTCACGGCTGTTGGGGACCAGTCGGGGACGGTGTTGCCACTGCGATCGGTCCGCGTGCCAGCCCGGACACGGACGACGCTCTGGTCCCAGATCACGCCTCGTCACCCCGCCGTAGCCGGTGGGCTTCCACGGCCGCCGACCACTGCGAGGTGACACCGACTGCAGCTTGGGCGCCGAACGTCACGCTCTCGCTGCCGGCGGTGTAGGCCTGGATACCGGGCTGGACGCGGTACAGGGTGCGGGCCTGGTCGATGACCGCTTCCTGGATGTCCTCGGGCACGATCGCGTCCCCGTGGTCCCAGACGACAGTGACTGACCGCAGCAGGTCGGGCCAGGTGCAGCCGCCGAGGCGGCGCAGGTAGCCGTCGGCCGACCACCGGTAGTCGGTTCCGTCCGTGAGGAGCGCGCCGTTCACGGTGACGCTGGTGACGGCGGTGACCGGGGCGGCGGGCAGCAACAGACTGGTGCGACCGTTGCCGTCGAGGACGGTGACGTCCCCGATGACGCGGGTCACCGGGTGGCGGACCGCGCCGCGAAAGCGCCGGCTCGCCGCGGTGAGCGCCGCGATGAGCTTGGGATCGTCGGCCGGGACGCCGAGCCAGACGGCGAGTTCGGCGGGGTCGGCCAGCAGGTCAGCCGCCACCGCCGCCGTCCTTGGTCTTCGCCGTCCGGGCCTTGTCCGCCGCCGCGGGCCGGGCCTTGGCCGGCGGCTCGACGGCCGCCGGGACCGGGTCGATGGGCTCGCCGTCGAAGCGCTCGGCGTCGGCCTCGTTCAGCCTCATCACCGTCTCGGTGCCGTGCATGACGACGCGGTAGCGGCGCAGTGGTCCGCTCATGGCGGCCTCCTCGATGTTGCGGTCGGCGGGGACGGAGGTGGAGGGCGGGCCGCAGGCGGTGTGCCCGGTGCCGCACAGCGGGCATCGCCCTCCACCCGGCCCGGTCACGGGGCGAGCAGGCCGGCGGCACGGAGCTTGGCCAGCAGGTCGTTGTGCGCGGTCCGCAGGTTGCCGAGGTCGGTGACGACCTTGTCGAACTCGGCCTTGGTCGGGTTAGCGCCGGCGGCTGCGGTGGTGGTGATGGCGGCCGCGTCGGCCGACGCGGCCGCCTGCTTGGCCGCCCGCACCGCCGCGGCGCCCGGGTTCAGGTACGCCATGGTCGTGTCTCCGATCAGGGGGTGAGGTCGATCTCGACGAAGGCGTTGGGCTGGATGACGCCGAAGGCGGCGCGCATCTCGGCGAGGATCGCGACCATGTTCCGGACGAAGAAGTCCGAGTGGGAGTCGGTCATGGTGATGCTGGCCTGCTCGCGGTCCCACAGGATCGCCTTGCGAAAGTCGCCGACGTAGCCGGTGCCCGCGGGAACGGCCTCGGTCTCAATGACCGGCAGGCCCCACAGGACGGACGCGGAGCCGACCCCGCCCGGGCCGCCGAAGTAGTACCTTCCCTCGTTGTCCTGGAGGAGGTCGACGGTCTCCAGGTCGGCCGGGTTGATCAGGTAGGCGTTGGCCACGGACCGGCCGATGGTGCGGACCTTGGTCTTGGCCTTGCGCAGCGTGGTCAGCGCGTTGGTGTCCCAGGCCTGCGCCTGGACGCCGGAGACGTTCCCGAGGCCCTCGAAGTTCTCGCCGGTGTTGTCACCCTGGATCATCTGGTCTTCGAGCTCTTCCTCAAGGTTGTACCTCAGGAAGTTGTCGATCAGGGTGAGGATCTGGCCGGCGTCCGACAGCGCCCGCTTGGTGGTGGGCAGCCAGTTGGCGATGGTCTTGACCGTGGTGGTCACCTTCGCGGCGGCCAGCGCGGACTCCGGCTTGGTGCCCGAGGATCCGCTGGTTGCGGTGGCCTCGGCGACCGGCGCGGCGGCGTTGGTGACCGAGGTCAGCCGCACGTACTCGACGGTGTCGGAGGTCGTGGTGCCCGGCGTGACCACGTCGCGCAGGGTCAGCGGGCGCTGGAAGGCGTCCAGGCCGACCTGCTGCCCGATGTTGTCGTTGACGACCCAGGCGCCGGCGCTGGTGTCGGAGGCTCCGGTCACGAGGGTCTTGAACCCGACCGGCATGCTCTGCACGCGCTGCTTCTGCCCGAACTGGCCGTTCGGGGCGGTGGCCAGCAGGGCCGCGTACTCCGCGGACTCCACGAAGTGCTGGCCGATGCTTTTGCGGCCGTCGGGGACGATCAGGCCAGCGGCGGTGCGCTTCTCGGTCTTGGCGTTGAGGCCGATGCCGTCGCCAAGGTCGGTGATGGCCTGCCGGACCGCGCCGTCCGCCTTCGCCTGCTCCAGGCGGGCCTTGACCTCGTTGGCCTTGGCCATCGCCGCGACGATCGCGTCGCGCTCGGTGTCGGTGAAGTCGCGGTTGTCCTCGTCGGCCTTCGCCGAGATCGCGCGGGCCTCGGCCAGGTGGTGCTTGAGCTCGTCCGTGAGCTCCTTGATCTTGTCCATGCGGGGTTCCTCAGTCCGTGAGCGTGGAGACCTCAAGCGCGAGTGCGTCGAGGCCGATGCGCAGGCGGAGCGAGGCGGCATCGTCCTTGGCGGCCCCCGGCTGGGGGTCTTCGCGGAGGTCCGACGTGGTCTGCTCGGTGCTGCTGGTGATGGTGGTGAGGCCGTACTTGGCGGCCATCAGGTCGGCGAACCGGTCGAACAGCTCGTCCGTGTCCAGGGTCTTGGCGGGCGCCGTGGCGGCGGCGGCCGACCCGGTGGGCTCGGTGTTCTTCTCGGGCTCGGCGGCGGCGATGACCTCGCCGAGCGCCTGGTGGGCTTCCTTGAGGCGGTCCACGTGCTTGGACGCCAGGACCCGGCCCTCCTTGGCGCCGGCGGCCAGCGCCGTGGCCTTCGCCGCGAGGAGTTCGGTCTCCTGGTTGGCGCCGACCAGGCACGGGCCGACCTCGTAGAGCTTCAGCTCGCGCAGCTCGTAGTAGCCGTACCAGCCGCCCTGGGCGTCGGTGCCCTCCACCCATGCGCCCTGGACAACGTCGTACGCAAAGCTGAACTGAGTGACCCGGCGGCCCTTCAAGAGGCGGTAGACCTGCGCGGCCTTGGGGTTGGTGTCGACGTCCTCGATCTGGCCCGTGACGAGCAGGCCGTCCGCGGTCTCCTCGGCGTTCAGGACGATGCCGACATGGGAAAACGGGTCGCCCCAGTCATGGCTCCAGATCACCGGGATCGGGTCGCCCTTGGCGGACCAGTTGGCGAGGGTCTTGGTGAACGCGCCCGGCTGGACGACGTCCCCGACGCTGTCCTCGCTGCCGAACACTGAGACGAGTGCGGTGAACTGACCCTCGGCGAGGCCGTCGGCGGTGCCAGCGGCCTTGACCCGGGCGCGGCACTCCTTGGTGCGTGGCACCGCCTACCCCTTCCTGTCGTAGGTGAGCCTGCAGTTGCAGTTCGCGGTCTCTTCTTCGCGGCCGTGGGCGTCGCCGGGCCACCGGCAGCCGTTGCCGAACACGTCGTCCAGCAGCACCCGGTCGCCGTCCAGAGCCCGGTGCGACACTCGGGGACTGGAACCGCCCGTGTGCCAGACCTTGTACTCCAGGCCGGAGGCCTGCGCCGCGTCGTGGCCGCCGAAGGAGCGGGCCTCGGTCGCGGCCGTGACGGCCCGGCGACCCGCCACGGCAGTGGCCCAGGATGCGGCTGCAGCCGTGATCGCCTGGCGCCAGTCGGTCTCGGCGACCGCGGCCTGCAGCAGGGCGGTGCCTGCGGCGATGTGCTGGGCGGCGTGGCTGTCGGCGGCGGCCAGCAGCCACGGCAGCATGACGTCCGCGGACCAGCCCTCGGCGCCGTCGTTGTGCTCGGCGAGGACCTCCCAGGCGCCGACCTGCGCAAGCCGGAACACCCGGTCCGAGAACAGGGCCTGTACCTGTGCGGCGTTCGGACCAGCGGACGCCTCCCACGCCGCGAGCAGATCAGGCAAAACGACGTCCTTCACGCCAGCTTGCCGCAGGACCGCGTCCATCTGCCGCTCGGACAGCGCCTGGAGCTTCGAGGCGAGCGTGTCCCGCTCAGCGTCGAACCCGGCGATCCCCTTTGGTGGACCGGACTTCCGGGCCGCTGGAGTGCGGGTCTTGGGGGCGCTGTCGCGCGGGGAGGCGAGGCCGCCCGCGGTGACGTTCAGCGGGGTGATGAGCTCGTCGCCGCCAGGTAGGGACGGCAGGTTGAAGCGGGCGCGCTGTTCGTTGCGGGTCATCCACGGGCCGCCGGTTGCAGTGGACGCCGCCGCGGCCTGCTCCTCGAACGAGCCGCGCATCTTCGCTTCGAGGTTGAACTCGACGTAGACGCCGGATGCTGGCCCGTCGAGGTCAGGCAGCAGCTGCAGCATGATCTCCTGCGTGATCATCTCCAGCCACGGACCGAGAGTGTCCTGGTAGAGCTGCTGGTGCTGCTCTTTGATGTTGCTGAAGGTGGCGTGGTCGAGGATCCCGACCATCGGCAGCGGGATGTGGTACGCCGCAGCCACTTCTTCGCGGGTCAGCTTGCGGGACTCGACGTAGGAGGCAGTACGGGGGTCGAGGTCAATCGCCTCGTACTCCATGCCGTCCTCGAGGAGCGGCGTACCGCCCTCACTGCCGCCGCCCTGGCGGAACGACCTCCAGGACTCCTTGAACCGGGCCCGCGCGTCGGGCGCCCAGGTCGGGGCTCCGGCCGGACGCTTCAAGATCCCGGACAGGCGTCCGCCGTTGCGCCACATCTGCTCCCGCGAGCGCGTCGCCTCGAACTCCTCGGCGAGCATCGTCCGCAGGGCCTCAACCGGCGAACTCCCGATGCGCAGGTCGTCCGGGTTGTAGCCGTGGAAAACGACCAGCTCGTCCGGCTCGAAACGCTTCGTGCCGCGGACCCCGGACAGCTCGTAGTACTCCGGCTCCAGGATGTTGTTGCCCTTGGGTCGGACCCGGGCCGCCGGCAGCGGCGCGAGGGCCAGCTGGCCAGCGTCGGTCGTCACCTTTACCCAGTAGGCGATGTCGTACAGGCCGATGTCGGCTACCAGGCGCTCCACCAGCCGGTACGGGGTGATCGTCGGCGACGGGCGCCCCATGAGCGCCGCCATCTGGCTGTCCGCCGGCCCGAGCCGGACCCGGTCAGTGTCCGACACCCGCCGGAACACATGGATGCCGAGCTGGGCGATGTTGCGGGCCAGGAAGCTGATGACCGTCCGCAGCTGGGGCTGGGTTCGGTACATCGTCGCGTAGTCCCGGTACACGCCGTCCGCGAGTCGAACCTGTACCGGCATGGTCGACACCGGCAGCGGCGACACTAGGTCCAGCGAGCCGGCGGAGACGACGAACGCCATCAGCCACCCCCCGCCACGATTTGGATGAACTCGACCCGGGCCCGCTCGACGACGACCTCGCCGTCCATGGCGACCGCGGGCGCGCCGGCCTGCAACAGCTCGGCGTCCCGCAGCACCAACAGCGGGCCCCGCTTGGCCCACAGCACCCCTGCGAACGCCTTGTCCGAGAGGTTCACCACCACCCGACGCCGAAGCGCCGTACGCCGCCACCAGAACACCGGACCGGCCCCCTTCTCACATGACGTCGAGTTCGCCGTCCTCGTAGGCGGAGCGCACGGGCTCCGGCCGGGTCATGGCCTCCGACAGTGCGGTGACCAGCGCCGAAACGGCGTCGATCTTTTCGGAGCTGCGGGCCTTGTCCGGCTTGACGTTGCCCGCCGGGTCCATCGAGGCGGCGAGGTTGTCGACCATCCACTCCACGGCCGGGTTCCCGCCGTGCCGCACCATCGGCGCCTGTGGCGTGCCCTTGAGCAGCAGCCGTTGCAGTTCCTTCAGCGGCGGCGACAGCGTTACGAAGCCCTGCCGCACCTTCACCAGCGGCGCGTTGCGTTTCTGGAGATCGTTGGTCAGCGGGACGGCCGACCATGGGTCGTAGCCCAGTGAGCGGACGTCGAAGGTGTCGAGGTCCCGCTCGATCGCGGCCTGGATCCAGTCGTAGTCCGCGACGTTGCCCGGGGTGGCCTGCAGCAGGCCCTGACGTACCCACACCGACGCGGCGCCAGCCGTACGCCGGTCCAGCGCCTCGACGTTGGCCTCCGGTGTCCACAGCCGCCATAGCGCGTCGTAGCCGCCGCGCTCGTCGTCCGGGAACAGCCAGCACAGCGCCAGCAGGTCGCTGGTGGCCGCGAGGTCGAGGCCGCCGTACGCCTCCCGGCCGGCCAGCAGTTGCTCGTCGACCATCCCGGCGTTCGCCCGCCAGGACTCCATCGTCAGGTACTTGGTTTCCTGCTTGGTCCGCAGCCCCAGGTGCAGGCGCTGGAACTTCGCGAGGTCGGCGGGGCTGTTGGCTGCCTCGTTGCTCTTGGCCTGCAGGTAGGAGCGGGTCGGGCTGATCCCGTAGCCGGGGTTGGCCCGCCGCCATGTCGCCTCGATGTGTGGGTCGTCAGTCTTCTCCGCGGCCCACACCACGCCGTAGAACGTCGGGTCGGTCAACACCCGGCGCGAGAGCTGCTCGCAGTACTCGCGCTTACGGGCGTAGACCGTGTGCGGCTTCCCGGCGTCGGCCGTCGTGATCATCGCGATCAGTGGTTGCCGCCGAGAACCGGTGCCGGTCTCGATCGTCTCGACCAGGTCCGGCGTCTTGTGGACGTGCAGCTCGTCGACAATCCCACCGTGCAAGTTCGCGCCGTGCTGGGCATCCGCAACCGAGGAGACGACCTCGAAGTAGCTCCCCGTCCTGGTATGGATGATCTTCTTCTTCAGGGCCTGGACATGGCCCTTGAGCCGGGGCGCCTTCTCGGCCAGCTGCTTGACCGGCTGGAAGACGAACCCGGCCTGACGTTCGCTGGTCGCCGCCGCGACGACCTGGGCGCCGGGCTCACCGTCGCCACAGGTCAGGTAGATCGCGATGCCGCCACACAAGGTGCTCTTGCCGTTTTTGCGCGGCACGTCCACGTACAGGGTGCGGACGATCCGCACGTAGGCGTCGGCATCCTCGTCCCAGCGAACCCAGCCGAACACCGGCGCGAGAATGTAGGCGACCTGCCACGGGTCCGGCCGCAGCGGCTGGCCGGCCCACTGCCCTTGGGTGTGCCGCAGCAGTCCGAAGGCCTTGAGGACCCGGTCCACTCGGTCCGGATCGAAGACCGCCCCCGGTGCCTCGCCCGGGTTCGGGGTCTGGATCAGCGGCGGGCAGTCCGGCAGCGGAATGCCCCGGCTGATCAGGTACCACGCGACCTCGGGCGACAGCTTGAGCCGCTCCAGCTCCGGGTCAGGCGAAGGGGTTGTCCTCGTCCGCCTTGCCACCGTCGGCCCCCCTCGCCAGGGCCTGCTCGGTCGATGGAGTCAGCCCGAAATGCGCGGCGAACGACCGCAGTTCCCGGGCCGCTGCCCGTGCGATGCCGACCGCGGGGTGTGCAAGAGTGCCCTGCTTTGCCTCGATGGTCAGGCCCTCCGAGTGCTGAACCCGGATCGCCTCCACGAACGTCGCCCAGGTCTCGCAGTACGCGGCCAAGACCGCCCGGTCCTCCGGCTTGAGCAGGTCGAGCCGGGTCAGCCCCGGAACGACGCGGCGCCACTCAGCCGCAGCCTCGGCGCTCAGCCAGGTGGGTGGGTTGGGGGCGATCCGCTTGAACGCCGGCCCGGTATTGACCTCCCGGCCGCCCGAGTCTCGGCCCTCCGAGGAGCCCTTGAGCAGCTTGAGGGCAGCTGGCTGAGCGATGCGACCCATGGCAGACCCCCTATACCGGATTCTGAGTGGGCGTCTTCTGAGTTAACCGCGGCGGGCCCCTGAGCTGGGAGGTTAGGGATTTGGACTCCCCTACCCCCTGGAGGGGCTGGCACGGTCGGTGACCGTTGTCACGTGGTGTGACGTCTGCGTTGGAGTCGTCGCTGGTTGCCTCGGGCTGCTTCGGCTTTGCTCTTGGCCTGGTGGCAGGGCGGGCAGATGAGGCCGAGGTTGTCGAGGTCCTCGGTGGCTCCGCCTTCGGCGACGGGGGTGATGTGGTCGAGCTCGAAGCCGGGCTGGTCGGGGTCGTCCGTGGGCTCGGTGCCGCAGCGGTAGCAGCATCCGTTGTCGCGCCGGTCGACGCGGGCTTTGAGTGCACGCCACCTGCCGGAGCTGATGCGGTAGCGGCGGGCCTTGTTGGTGCGGCCGGCCCATGGCGGTGGCTGGTGTTCGTCGCATCGGCCGCGGTTCGTCGCGAGCTCCCGGCAGGCCGGATCGCCGCAGCGGGAGGGCGGGGCAGTAGGCATCGCTCTACCCCCGTGGGGTGGCCGCGCTGCGGACGACGGCAGCGGCGCTGACCAGGAACTCGGCAAGCAACTCGCGGACATCGGTGCCGTCATCGTCCAGGTCGGCCTCGATGGTGCCGAGGTGGAACTCCGGCTCATCGCCGACGCGCAGGTGGACGGGGATCTCCATGGTGGCGGCCATGGCTACTCCTCCGTCCCGATGGTGCTGAGGTAGATGGGGTTGGCAGTAGCCCTGGGGAGAGCCGCAATGGCGATCGCCTCGGCCTCGTCCTCGGCAGTCCAGGTGTGCTCTTCGGCGATCATGTAGCCGCCGTTCGGCAGGCGGTAGTACTGCACCGTGTTGCGGGCGCTCACGAGCGTGGGGGCCAGGTCCAGGTGCCCTGCTCCGCGCCCTCGGCGCGGCTGGTGACCCAGAGGGTGAGCTCCCCGTCGAGCAGCACGTGCAGGTTGCAGAGCGGGGCGTCGGGGTTGTTGTTCCAGATGCGAACGATCACGGCGGGGAACACGGCGCCGGCCTGGGACGAGTTGGCCAGAGGGCTTCGGCCGTCGGGCAGTGGGCGGTTCTGCTGAGCGGTGATCCGCTGCTGGTCCTGTTCGCTGAGGCGGTAGTGGACGATGCGTCCGATGGTTGGCTGCATGCGGTGCCTCCAGGGTGTTAGGCGGCTTGTCCGACGCGCCAGCCGGGGCGGCGTCCGCCGCGGGCGGGCCGGTTGGCGCCGTTCTGCCAGGTAGCTAGCTCGGCCTTGGCGACGGTGGGTAGGTGGTAGAGGTGGGGGCCACCGGGGATGGGCAGGGCCTCGATGAGGCCGAGCATCGTCCACTTCTTCACCGCCGACTCGCTGATGTCGAACGCCTCGGCGGTGCCTGCGCGGGTGGCGAGGTCGTCCGGTCGGATCTGGTGGAGCGGCGGGTTGGGGTAGCGGACCACGGCACCTCCCCGGGCAGCACGAAGGCCCCGCAGCGTGGGCTGTCGGGGCCTTCGGGGCGTTTCTGGGCAGGGGCTACCTGCTGCAACGCAGGTTACGACGGGCGGCGATCAAGCGCAAGCGCGTCAGCCGCAGGGCGAGCCGTCCTTGCCAGGTGGCGCTGAGTTGGCGTTCCAGGTCCGCACGGATCCGGCCGAGGTGAAGCTCAGCCCCGACGTACCGAAGGTCGGCCGTGCTTGGGTATTCAGCGTCCACGGGTTCCTCCAGGTCAGGTGCCGGGCGCCCACGCGGGCCGGTAGTTGGGGTGGGTGGCGTACGACAGGACCAGCAGGCGGAGTGTGGAGCAGGGGTGCTCGGTGGCGCACTGCCTGCACTGGCGACCCGACGGCCAATCGGGCTCCCGCCGCCACTGGTGCTCGGCCATGATGCGCCGCTTGGCGTCGACCTCGGCGAGTACCCGGGCCGGGTCGTGGCGGACGATGTGCTCGGCGATCCCAGCCCAGTTTCCGGTAGCGCACTCCTCGGAGTGGCGGCCGTCGACGGCGACGATGACGCCCGTCGTCTCGATCTGCTGCCGGGTGAGCGGCTGCCCTGCGGTGCCGAGTCTGGCGGCCTGCTCGTCCTCGTCGAGGCGAGCGGTGAGGAACTGCAGCAGGTCGTCGGTCATCGTGCCGCCTCGTTCTCGCCAAGTTGCACCCGTACCAGTCGGCTGGCGCTGCTGGAGTCAGTGGCCGCCGAGGAGGTAGGCGCCTTCTGCTGGCACCAGCACCGGTCGAGGTAATG
The DNA here is from genome assembly GCF_040629945.1 of Kitasatospora sp. NPDC005856. Lineage (NCBI taxonomy): Bacteria > Bacillati > Actinomycetota > Actinomycetes > Kitasatosporales > Streptomycetaceae > Kitasatospora > Kitasatospora sp. NPDC005856. The sequence goes on from NZ_JBEXWT010000014.1 coordinate 97,401, forward strand.
AGCTGACGGTGAGTGGATCCCCAGGAGGCGCCCGATCCAGGAGGCGCGCCACGGCGGGCGGGTGCGGTTCATGCGTGGTCCTCGGCGTCGATGCGGCGGGCGCGGCGGATGTCGGGGTTGGTGTCCACGATCCGGCGGGCGGCCTGCTTGATGTCCTGAGGCAGTGCGTCGAAGGCGGCCGTGTAGTCGGGGGTGTCGACTCGGTGGCGGATGTCGTCGGGCATGGCGGCGTACACGTGGGGTGCCATGGCGGCGGCAAGGTCGCGCATGGTGATGGCGGCTAGCAGCAGGGCTGCTGCGGCGTCGACGCTGGCCTCGCGGTCGGTGCTCATGTCTCATCCTCTCGTGCGGCCGCCCGCCCCGGGTAGTGCTGGGGCGGGCGGGTCTGCTGGTGTGGGTCAGCTTTCGGGCTGGGGCTGGGGCTGGGGTTCGGGTTGGGGCCAGATGGTGCTCTCGCCGCCTCCGCGCGACAGGATGGTCGGCTCGGGCTGGTCAGGCTGCTGGTCGGTGCCGTTGGCGTAGGTCATGATGTGGGTCTCCCTGCTCTGTTGGGTGGTGGAGGGCCCGGGGCGGCCGGCTTGCTGGCAGGCGGTGCGGCCGCCCCGGGGCGTGGTCAGGCGGTCGGCTGGAGCCGGGCGAGGCGGTCGATCTCGCGGCGGATCGTGCAGATCTGGTCGTAGATCCGGCCGCGCTCGTCGGCGTCGGAGGCGTGCTCCACGAGTCGGTGCTGGAGCTCGGTGAGTCGGGCCTCGGCGGCGGCGAGTTGCTGGTCGATGGTCATGGCGTTGTCCTCTCGGGTCAGCTGGCGCTGGGGTGGGGTCAGGTCTGGGGGAGGCCGTGGCGGCGCTCCCACTCGCGGGTGCAGCTGGCGACGAGGTCGCGGGTCACGGGGTCGGGGTCGTTCTGGTGCTGCTCGATCGCGGCGGCCAGCTCGGCGTCGGTGAACTCCGGGGTGGTCTTGTTGGGCCAGCGGTCGGTCATGGCGGTGCCTTTCGTGTCGGTAGGTCAGGCTGCGGGGACGGGGTTGATGATGATCGTCCGGGCGGGGTTGTCGGGGTCGGGGCGCATCACGAACCCCTCTCGACTGGTCCACTCGCGGGCGTTGTTGTGGTTGTTGTTGTTGCTCTGACCTGCAACAACAACGGACTCAGGGGCGGAGCCGGAGGGGGAGGGGAGCGGGGGCACGTCGTCGTGGTGGATGCCGGGCACGCTGACCCCGTCCACCTTGACCCCGGCCCGGTAGCGGATTCCGGCCTGGGTGAGGAGCACCTTCACGGCCTTTCCGGAGCGCTCCCAGAGGGGGCGCGCGGAGGCCAGATGGTCGACCACGGCGGAGAGGGCGACGTGGGTGCCGTCGGCCCCGAGGAGGGCCACCGCGTGGCGGGCTTCGGCGGGGGTCGGGAAGGTCGCCGTGGGGGTCTCGACGGGTGCGTCGGCGGGGGCCTGATCGGTGGCCGGGGAGGGCCGCTCCGCGACGTCCTCGGCGGTGCTCTGCTCGGCCTCCTCCTCGACGGCCTTCTTGCCAGGGACGGGGGCGTGGATGAGCGCGGCGATCCACCATCCGCCGATGGCGAGGCCGATGCCGGGCTCGATCCAGGGGCGGGCGAGGGACCAAACGAGGGGGCCGCCGACGATCAGCATCAGGGCGGCCGCGCCGGCGGCGTCGCCGAGCCTGCCGCGCGCGGCCTTGCGGGCGGCCTTGGCCTGCTCCAGCTCGACCTGGCGGGCCGCGACCTGCCCGGCTTCCCGGGCCTGGAGCATCGAGGCGCGCTTGGCCGGGTCGGCCTCCATGGTGAGCTTCTTCGTGAAGGCCTCTTGGGCGGCCTGGGCGGCCTGGGCGGCGAGCTCGTCCTGCTTGGCCTTGAGCGCGGCGGCCTCGGCGCGGCGCTCGCGCTGGGGGGCCGTCAGCTTGCGGACGAGGGCGGGCGTGCCGGTGGCCAGGCCGGTGAACGGCCACAGGAGGGTGGGGATCAGCTTCTCGGTGGGGAAGATCTTCTCCATGGCGGTCAGCCGATGAACGGGCTGATCAGTCCGCTGAAGATGCTCGCGGGAATGGCCCAGAATCCGCCGGCGCTCGCGTAGAGAGACGGGGCGACGGCGCCGCAGACGACGTCCTTCCAGGGCTTCGGCTTGAGCCCGAAAACCGCGATGGTCAGCAGGGCGGCGGTTGCGCCGGACTGCCAGTCCCCCAGTGCCGCGTTGCCCTCGAAGCTGGCGCCGAGCTTGTTGCCGATCCCGCTCAGCTGCTGGAACGCGGTGCCCGCGTTGGCGCTCAGCATGCCGATGCCGAACGCCCAGTAGGGGACGTGGTCGGGGTCCACCTTGATCTTGTTGTTGCCGCGGATGCCGACGAGGAGGTATGCGGAGGTGACGGTGGCGGCGCCGCCAGCGCCGAGGGCAATGAGGCTGCTCATGGTGGTGGCTCCTTGGCGGGTCAGTAGAGGTGGAGGGCGGGAAGGAGGGGGGCGAGGCCGGTGGCGACGGCCAGGCCGGAGGCGACGGGGATGCGCACGACGGTCAGCAGCGCGAGGCGTCCGGCGCCGCGGACCTCGGTCACACGCAGGCGGCCGCGGTCGCGCAGGTAGAGGTCGAAGGCGTGGCCGAAGGTGGCCAGGAGCGCGCCGACCCAGGGGCCGCCGGGGCTGATCACGGTCACCAGGCCGATGCTGTAGCCGCCGACGGCGCTGATCGCGGTCAGGACGCACCAGCGGCGGAAGCGCTTGTACCGGGTGGAGGCACTGAGCTGGGCGCGGGCGGCCCGGCGGCGCTGGCGGCGGGCCCGCTGCTTGGCCTCGCGCTCGTCGGCCAGGTGTTGCTGGCGGTGGCGCAGGTCGCGCTGGGCGGGGGTCTCCCCTGTGGCGGCGAGGCGAGCGTCCTCTCGGGCGCGGGCCCGCTGCTTCTCCACCTCCCGCTGGGTCGCCTGGCGGGCGGCCCGGTCCTCGGGGGTCTCGGAGAGCCGGTCGGCGAGCAGGTCGACCAGGCCGACGAGGTCGTCCCGCTGGCCCGGGGTCGTCGGGGTGAGGACGTCCTCGACGCGGTGCCGCTCGGCCTTCTCTTTCGGCGTCTCCCCGACCTTGCCGAGCGCCGAGTCCATCCGGGCGCGCTGCGCGGCGAGCATGGCCTCGTACTCGACCTGCTCGCGGGCGGCGCGTTGGGCCGGGGTCTCGGTCAGCAGCTGGCCGACCTGCTGTTTGACCTCGGAGGCGATCGCCGAGGCCTGCTCGGCCAGGATGGCGCGGGCCGGGGCCCAGAAGGTTTCGGCGGCGGCTGCCATGGAGGCGGCCTGGGTGGCCTGGCCGTGGTCGGTGCCGATCGGGACCGGGGTGTGGACGGTGTCGGCCGGCCCGGTCGGGGCCGGGATGTGCGGGCCGTCCTTCCGCCACCACTCGGCCACGGGCTCGGGCTCGGGCATACCGGCGGTGGGCGGCTGGTCCGGGGGCGGGGGAATCGCGGTCATCAGCGGTCCTTCCGGGGGCCGATGCCGCCGCGGCGGAGCCACGAGGTGGTGCCAGCGTCGATGCGGCGGATCTCAGCGTTGCGGCGGGCCCGCTCGCGCGGGGTGCGGCCGGTCTTGGTGGTGGTCTTGCTGCCGGTGAGCGTGGACCAGAGGCCCATGGTCAGCTCCAGATGAGGAGGGCGAGGGTGAGGGCGCTGAGTGCGCAGGCGCCGTACAGGCGCAGGGTGGCGCGTCGGTCGGTGCCGGCGGTGAGATAGAGGCCGGCGTAGGCCGCGGCGGCGGGGACCGCCCAGAGCAGCGCGGGCACGGGGTGCTACTCGGCGCCGACGACGATCTTGCGGATCTCGGTCGCCTCGCGGCGCGAGAGACCAAGCTGAAGCTGCAAGGTGCCGATGGTGACGGGCCGGGCGGAACGCCCTTTGCGGGCCTGCCGGTCCAGGCGTCGAGCGGCTGCAATCAGCTGAGACCTGGTCATGGTGGCGGGGTCCGGGGTGACCACCGAGGTGACCGTCTCGCGTACCGCCTGGCCGGCGGCCACGGTGGTCATCATGTGGTCGTCCTGGTGGTCACCGTGGTGGTCATCGAACAGCAGCGTGCTGGTCGGCGGGGTGACCAGGCCGGCCGCCGCGAGCTGGGCGGTGAGTTCGTCGTCGGTGGCGCCGGGCATGAGGCTGCGGGCGTACTCGGCGGCGCGGTCGGTATCGGTCAGCTCGGCTTCGGCGATGGGCAGCTCGTAGGCGGCGTGCATGTTGGCGGTGGCGCCTTCGACGCGGGCGAGCTCGCGCTGGATGGCGGCGGTGGCGAGGCGGGCGTGGGCGGCGGAGAACCGGGCCTCGACCCACTGCTGGGAGCGGTCGTCGAGGTTGACGCTGAAGTGCTTCATGGTCATGGTCCACATGCCCTTGGCGAGGGCGGAGACGAGTGCGCCGATGATGCCGATGACGGTGGCGCCCTTGCCGTCCTGGAGGATGCCGTGGGTGCAGACGGCAGCCATGGCGATGACCAGGGCAACGTGTCCGGCGATCATCGGCAGTTTGGCCTTGCGGCGGTCGTAGCGGGCGAGCCATTCCAGGGCCATGCAGCTGATCCACGCGAGGTCGAAGACTCCGGCCGCGGCGTAACCGATGACGGGTTCGACGGTGCGGGCGAGGAGGTCGCCGATGCTGGCGGTGGACCAGGCGATGCTGCCAGCGACGGTGAGGGCGGTGGCTCCGGTGACGGCGCCGCGGACGATGTGGTCCCAGTCGCGGGGCGGGATGGGGACGGCGGTGGAGTACTTCTCGGTGACCATCTCGGTGACGCCGTTGATGGTGTGCGGGACGATGCGTTCCTGCTGCACCTGCCGGGTGCGGCGGAAGGTCATGGTGGTCATGGTGGTGTGCTCCGGGGAAGGGAGGGTGGTCAGTGGTAGGCGTAGGCGCGGTACTCGGCGGCGTCGTCGGCGAGTTGCTGCTGGCACTCCTGGCACTCGGCCTCGGTGGCCGCGTTGTGCGGGCAGTCGGCGAGCATGTCGGCGACGATCAGGTCGAGGAGAGCGGCGGCCTGCGTGGTCTAGGCGGCCTCCGCGTAGAGGCGCTCGGCAGCGGTGCGGGTGGCCTTGTAGGACCAGAGGCCGGCGGTGAGCGCGGGGGCGTCGGGCGTGTAGACGTACACGGCGATCCAGCGGCTGGTGGTGCGGTGCTGGACCCAGGCGCGGGGCGCGTTGTGGCCGGTGGGCGTTGGCGACGTGCCGGCCGTACCAGGACTGCTGTCCGTCAGGAAGGTGGATGCCGAGGCGGTCGAGGTGGTCGCCGGTGCGGGTGATCTGGCCGCGGTCGAGGGCGGCCTGGAGACGGCCGTTGAGGGTGGCGTACTGGGCGGCCCGGCTGGTGTCACGGGCGGCACGGGTGTTGCGGGTGCGGATCTTGGCAGTGGTGCGCATCGGGTTCCTCCCCTTGGGGGTGGCGTTACTGCTTGCCTTCGCCCATACTTGCATCATGAAGTTGCAACGTCAAGATGCATCAAGAGGTGGCATGTATCGCCCCTATCAGCGCCGCAGAGCGGCGTGGCATCATCGGTGCATGACCAGCACTGATGACCAGCAGGCGGCACGCAGCAGGCTCGCCGAGCTCAGTGCTGCCTATGCGGATGCCGAAGCCAAATTCGAGGAAGCCCGGGAAGCGCTGAGCGCCGGCATCGTCGATGTGCTCATGTCTCGAACCCTCGGACCGTCAGAGGTGACCCGCCTCGTCCCCTTCGAGCGCCAGCACGTCGGACGCATTGCGAAGGCGGGCGGTGTCCCCCCGCTCCGCGAGCGCACCGTTGTGAGCGCGAAGGCCAAGCCCCCGCAGTCTTGACGTATCACCGCGCATCACGGCCCCGCCCGGGACATCCGGGCGGGGCCGCTTCATGCCTCTGACCTGCGGCGTATCAGCCGCGCATCACCGGCGCATCAGGTCGTTCGGCTCGATCTGCAGGAACAAAACACAGCATCCGCCTGCCGGAACACCCGACAGGGACTGGGCCTGCGCCAGAACGTCCGTCGTGAGTTCTTGGCGCGTTGACTGCGGGTGCACCATCACCGTGCCGCTGGAGGTCTGCGTCCGGAGCAGACCAGTGGTGGGTGAGGTCCACTGAATGGTGGCCAGCCAGTGGTAGGTGCGCATCAGGCGGCCGCGAGTTCGGTGAGGACCTGCTCGGCGCGGTCGGCGTACTCGGCGGCGGTGCGGATGCTGAGGCAGTCCTGGTTGCTGCACTCGCGCCAGCCGTCGGGCCGCACGGTGACGGTCAGCATCCGGCAGCTGGGGCAGACCTGTCGTCGGGCCAGGGTCGCTATCGGGAGGCCGGTGGCGCGGTTGAGGTGGCCGTGGAGGCGGCCGATCTCGTCGGCGAGGTCGCGGGCGTACGGGCGGGCGGCGGCCCAGTCGAGGTGGAACTCGAGCACCTTCACCGCGCGGCTGACGGTCCGTTCCCACTCGTAGCCCGCGGGCCGGAGCCAGGCCGTCCAGTCGTTGGCGCGGGCCCGGTCCTCGAGGATGATCCGGGCCCAGTTGGCGAGGAGGTCGAGGCCGGGGGTGTCGTCCTGGTCGTGGTGGTCATCGTGCACCGCGCCGGCCGCGGTCGGCCCGACGAGGGAGAGCACGTCGAGCCGGCACGGGAGGGGTGCGGTGCGGGTGGCGCCGGAGACGCGGGCCCCGCGCCGGCCGGAGCCGGGGGCGAGGGCGAGGTGCGCGAGGGTGATCAGCTCGGGGAGCTGGCCGAGCTGGGTGCGGAGGCGGTCCAGGTGCGGGGCGGGGAGCATGCCGGTCTCCTGATGGTGCGTGGGCGGTATGGTGATCGGACCGCGTGGGGCGCCCTGGCCGTGGTGGGTTCGGGGGCGCCCCTTCGTCATGCAGCAGGTCAGTCGCGCTTCGGCTTGCGGGATGCGGCACGTGCGAGCAGCCAGACCGGCAACCCGAGGACCACGAGGGGCCAACCGATGGCGGCAGCGGCGCCGGCCATCACGGCGAGCCCGGTGTCCGAGTTGTCGTCGTAGCGGGCGAGCAGGACCGCGGTGACGATCCACACGATCAGGGCGATGGCGATGTAGCCGATGACGTACTCGGTCGGCATGCCGCTGCCGTGGTGCGCGGGCTGGGGAATGATGATCACTCCGGCGTTTGACATGGTGACCTCCAGGTCAGCGGATGACAACGAGGGCGGCGGTTACCCGCGGCGTCAGTCCTCGGTCACGGTGACGGTGACGGACTCGATGTGGTCGGCCTCGAACGGGAGGAGCTCGTACTGGCGGGCCACCTCGGGGTCGGTGGTGGTGGTCTGGGTGATCTCGCCGCTGGTGGTGGTGATGGTGATGCGCTGGGTGCTCATGTCGGTCTCCTGGTGCGCTGTGCGGGTCGTGGGCGGGGCGGGGCGGCAGCCAGTGGGACGTCAGCTGGCGGTGTGCGGGTGCTTGCAGAGGATCTGGATGCCGTCTGCGGCGCACCCCTGGCAGTGGGTGTCGCTGTGGGTGGTGGCCAGGTGGCCGCACCGGCACAGTCGGTCCTCGGCGGGGTCCTGCTGGGGGATGAGGCGGTGCTGCTGGTCGCCGGTGCCGATCACGGCCACGCCGGGCGTGACGGTGACGGCCGAAGTCGGGCTGGCCGAGGCGTTGTCGAGGGCGCGGACGGTGGCGCAAGGCCAGCGGATGGCGTTGTCCTCGGATCCGCAGGCACTGCATGCCTGGCTGATGGCCCCGTAGGCGCCGGGGGTGGGGTCGTCGTCGGGGCCCCAGCCGGTGTAGCCGGTGACGGGCTGGTGGAGTTCTCTGATGGCGGCGATGCGGCCCTCGGCCTGCTCGGCGTGCTCGAGGTTCTCGCGGGCGACGGTGGAGAGCTGGCCGGCGGCGAGGGCAAGCCTGCCCGCGAAGTCGCGCAGGGCCCAGACGTTGGCGCGGAGCAGAGCGTGTTCCTCGGGGGTGAGGCGCCGGTTGGAGGTGTGGCCGATGAGGTGGTCAAGCTGCTCGGCGCTGGGGGTCATCGGGCGGCCTTCCTGGCGTTGCGGGCGAGGGCCCGGCGGGTGGCGCGGTTGGGTCGGGGGTCGGGCGCGTTGTCGGGGACGACCACCTCGTTGCGGACGGTGGTGGTCTCCCAGGTGCGGCCGGGCCGCGGGGGGCGCTCGGTGGTCACTGGCGCTCCAGGGTGGTGATGAGCTGGGCGAACTGGTCGTCGAACTGGGCCTGTTCGTCCTCGGCCTGCTGTCGGGTGTCGAGGTGGCCGAGGAGGGCCGCTCCGAGGCCGACGCCGAGGAGGGCGCCGGCCAGGACCAGCCACGGGCTGACGGTCACGCGGCGTCTCGGACCAGCACGTAGCCGGTGCGGCGGGGCTGCCCGTTCTTGGTGGTCGGGCTGTCGTGGAGCTGGGTGGCCTCCAGCGCGCGGCGGCGGTGGCCGGTGCCGTCGCGGCGGACGGTCTCCACGTCGACCTTGCCGAAGCTGTAGTGGCCCAAAGTGCTGATCGGCTCCCCGACGATTCGGATGGTGGGGCCGCCGCGCGGGTCAAGGCAGCGGTAGATCTGGCCGGGGCGGATGGCGGCGTGCATCACTGCTGGTCTCCGGGCTGGTTGTAGGTCTGGATCGCCTGGTCAACGGTGCGAACGCCGAGCGCGGTGGCGGCCCGGCGCAAGATGCCGTGGATGGTGCTGGAGGCGCGACCAAGGCGGGCTGCGATAGTGCGGACGGAGTAACCCTGGGCGGTGTAGCGGAGGACGTCGGCCTCGCGCGGGGTGAGGGGGCGGGTCACTTCTGGTCTCCGTCCTGGCCGAGCACCGCGCGGGCCACGGCAAGGGCGTGCTCGGGCTGCTGACGGGCGATCCAGGCCGCGCGGGCGGAGGGGTCGTCCGGCCAGACCTGAGCGGCGGCGACCTCAGATGCGGTGATCCCGCGTACCTCTCGCTCCAGCCACTTCGCGAGGGCCCAGGCGATGTTGGAGTTGGCGATCTCGGGGGCGCCGTTGATGAGGCGTTGGGCTGCAGCAGCGAGCACGTCGGCGGGCTGGTTGGCCGGGGCGGCCAGGCTCGCGGCGGTACGCTGCTCGGCCCGGGCGAGTACGTCGTTGAGGTATATGCGCTGCTCGTGACGGTCGGTCACGGGTACTCCTTGGGGTCGGTGGTGGGGCCTGCCGCGGGGTGCGGCAGGCCGGGGCGGGTGGTGGTCAGTCCTGGGTCGTGTCCGGGGGCGGGAGGATGCCGGCGGCCACGGCGGCACGGATCCACTCGCGGGCCTCACGGATCAGGGCGTCGGGGTTGTCCTTGCCGAGGCTGAGCCAGCTCGCGTGGCTGCGTCCCGTTTGCATGCGCCAGCGCGCTGCGGCGAGTTCGCGGATCCGGGGGTCGTTGGCGTAGTGCACGGTCTCGGCTGCGGCGATGTCGAGCGGGGTGTCGTAGTAGGACACGGGTTCTCCTTCGGGGTTGGGCTGCCCACGGGTTGCGGGCGGCGGTGACGGGCGTCAGCGGGTCGTCAGGTGGTCGTGGCGCTGGTGCCGAGTCGGCGTTCGGCGGATTCGGCGAGGGTGCGGTAGTGGTGGCTGAGTCGGACCATTTCGTCCAACTCGGCGCGGAGCCGGGCGTTCTCGGCCTCCGCACGCTGGCGGGCCTCGTGTGGGGTCAGGGCGCCGGGCGCGTGCCGCTGGACGACGAGGGTGTAGGTCTCCGGCAACTTGGCGATCTTGACGTCGAACATCAGCTTCGTCTCGCTGTAGTTCGGCGCGTCGCCGAGCAGGGCCCGGGCAGCGGCCACGTAGGCGGCGGCGAAGTCGCGGCCGGCGGCGAGGTCCATCTCCCAGCGCCCGGCGCGGAAGTCGGCCCACTTGATGCCGAGCTGGTCCTCCTGGCTGCGGATCCAGCGCTCGCCAGCCTCGGAGGCGAGTTCCTCGTCGCGGTAGGCATCGAGGAGGCGTTCGGCTTCGTGCTCGGGCAGGCCGAGGATGTCGGCGTCCGATTCGGTGGGGTCGCACAGGGCGGTCAGCAGTTGCTCGCGGATGGTGGGCTGGTTCATCGGGTGTCCTCTCAGGCGCAGATGACGCAGCGGTGGTCGGCGCTCTCGCTGTCGTCGCACTGGTCCACGCAGGCGCGGCAGTAGTCGGTCAGGCCGTGACGGCCGTGGCCGTCGAACCGGGTGTCGGTGTGGTCGAACTGCCGGCCGCAGCGGGCGCAGGTGCCGCAGCAGATGCCCATGCAGGTGTCGGGGTTGTGGTCGGTGCGCTTGGGCATCGGGCCTCCGTGGTGTGTGTGTGGCGGCCGGTGGGTGCCGGCCGCCCGGGGTGGGTCAGAAGAGGGCGGCGGGCAGCGGCCGGGAGAGGCGGACGCGGCACAGCTCGGCGTGGGCGGGGTCGAGCTCGATGCCGGCCGCGTGCATGCCTTCCAGCGCAGCAGCCTCGAGCGTGGTGCCGGATCCGGCGAACGGGTCGAGGACAAGGCCGCCAGGGGGAGTGACGAGCCGGACAAGCCAGCGCATCAGTGCCAGGGGCTTGACCGTGGTGTGGACGGTGCCGCCTGCGGTTTTGGGGCGTTCTGATGCCGGGGCCTTGGCCTCGTACCGGAAGGCGGGGAAGAACCGGGCCCGCGGACCGAGTTCGGCCACGGGGCAGTCGCCCGCGCAGGTTGCCTCGGCGCACCGCGTGCTGTGGCCGAGCAGCAGGTTGGTGGGCCAGCGGCCAGCAGGGTGGGAGCTGTCCGTTCGTTGTCCGGTCCACTCGCCGAGGGTGGCGCCGTTGCGGTTGGAGGCGAGGCCAACGACGGATGCGCACTTGTCGAGGTAGTCCTGGCCAGCCTCGGTTCGGCAGCCGTCGATGTTGAGGGCGCCGGTGCCGTACAGCAGCACGTTCGCGACGGTCGACTCGAAGCCGGTCGACTTGCGGGCGAGGACGATCGGCTCGTGTGCGGGCTTGAGCTGGGTGTTCCAGCCGTCCCACCGGCGGGCCGCGTCCGTGGCCGGCGCGGTCAAGGGGTAGGCGCCGTCGCTGAGCGGGGCAAGTTGGACATCCGATGCTCGGCGAACCCGGCGGCCCTGGCCCACGGTCTCGCGGCTCGCCCAGGCCTCGCAAAGCTGGCCCTTGCGGGCATTGAGCTCGGCAACGACCGGCCAGATGTCGGCATCGTCGAAGCCGAGTGCCTCGCGCAGGCGGTCCCACTGCTCGGGCCTCGGCACGGCCGCGGCCCTGCCTTGGGTGGTCCACTGGCCGGCCATGCCGTTGAAGCCCCACAGGGCGTCTATCTGCGGGTTGGTCCAGCCGGCGGCGTCTCGGGCGGCGGCCAGCCATGCGGTGACCTGCAGGACTAGGGCGCGGTCGTCGCGGTGTCGGTCGATCAGCTTGGCAATGTCCTGGCCCTTGGGGAATCCCGAGCCGTAGATCCAGTGCAGGGAGTCGCGGATTTCGAAGCCGGCGTCCTCGATGGCTACGGCGAGGCGGTGGTAGGTGCGGGGGGAGCCGAAGGCGAGGAGGTGGCCGCCGGGCTTGAGGACGCGCCAGCAGTGCCGCCACAGCTCCACGCTGTAGGCGATACCGGTGGAGTCCCATGCGCGGCCCATGAAGGCGATCTCGTACGGGGGGTCGGTGACGATGGCGTCGACGCTGGCGTCCGCGAGAGTGGGGAGCACTGCAAGGCTGTCGCCGAGGTGCAAGGTGACGGCGTCGTCTTGGTAGTGGGGCTGGGGCATGGTGCTCCTCGGCTTGTGGCGTGGCTGTGGGGGCGCGTCACGGGCCTGGCGCGCCCCCGTGGTGTCCGTGGTCCGGTGCGCGGCTGGTAGGCGCTCAGGCGGGCCGCGTGGGGCTCTGGTCGGCCGTCTGGGGGTGGAGTTCGGTGACTCGCCCAGGGCCGCGGCTGAGCGGGCCGTCCGTGTCGGGGCGGACGTGGATCATCTGGTGGGCACCGTCCTCGGTGGTCCAGTCCCAGGAGCGGATCCCCTCGCCGCGGGCGAGGCTGGCGCAGTGGGCGAGCGCGTCGGCCTCGGTGGTCCACAGTGTGGGTTCGGCGCCTTCGTATTCCGCGAGCCAGTAGGCGGGCCGCGTGGGGCCGCTGGGGCCGGGCTGCTGGTTGGCCGCGAACTGCTCGCGGATCTCGGCGCCGTTCTGGAGGAAGACGAGGATCATCTGCTGGTCGAAGTCCGGGCCGTGGGTCTGGATCATCTCGGCGACGTGGTCGGCAGCCTGTCGGTAGCCGGCGGCCTTGGCGCTGGCGAGCTGGGTCTCCAGTTCCCGGACCCGGGTGCGGGCCTGGTCCCGCTCGTCGGTGACGCGGTGCAGGGGGCTGGGGCCCTGGTAGGGGCGGCCCTTCGGCTGAGGGTTGAGGCCGAGGTCGGTGGCCATGGCGTCGAGCCACTGGTCGAAGCCGGGCGGTTCGGGGGTGTCGTGCTGGCTCATCGGGTGGTCTCCTCGGGCAGCAGGGTCAAGGTGGTCTGTGCGCTCTCGGCTGCGGTGGCGAGCTGGGCGAGCGTGATGGCGTCCTCGGCGAGCCGGCGGGCATCACCGGGGTGGACGGTTCCGGCAGCGGCGTGGCGGGCGGTCTGCTCGGCCAGGCGGGTCAGGGCGGTTCGCACGTCGGCGGCGGTCCGCTCGGCGGCCAGTTCGGCGAGTCGACGAGCGGGGTCGAGGGCGCTCATCGGGTGGTCTCCTCGGTGGTGGTGCGCTTGGCGTGGTCGTTGGGGCTGATGCGGCCGGTCCGCCAGTGCACGCGGTGGGTGGGCGGCCGGCCGGTGCCCTCGCACGTCCAGGCGCCGCGGCCGCCGCGAGTGCGGTGCGGCCTGGTGTTGCCGTCCTGGTCGAGTCCACGGTTCCTGCCGCAGCCCCAACACCAGCCGCGGTTGGTCGGCTGCTCGACGTCGGGCCAGATCAGGCCGTAGGTGGGGTGCGCGTTGACGAGGTGACGTTGGCCGGGGAGCCGGAGGCGGAGGTAGGGGCCGCGACAGCTGGCGATGGTGACGGTTTGCGGCTTGGCGGCGCCGTCGGGGTGCCAGGTGAGTTGGAGGCCGCGGCGGGCGGGGACGTTGTAGGTCCGCTGGATCCACGTCTGCGAGCTGGTCATCGGGCACCGGCCTCGGTGGCCGGCTGGACGGTGTAGGTGCCGTCGGTCTGGCGGGTGATGGTGTCGCCGAAGCGGGCCCAGGTGCGGGGCCGGTTGCCGTGGGCCCAGATGGTGAGGCCGTCCGGGACGACGTGGCCGGTGTTGTCGACCCGGTTGTGGACCTTGCTGTGGCCGATGGTGGTCCACAGGCGGTAGAGGTTCTCGGGCGTCAGGACCCACTCGGCGGGCTGCGTGGTCACGCGACACCGTCCCGGGCCCACTGGGCGATCTGCTCGCCGGTCGGCTCGATCCAGTAGGTGATGCCGTGCGGGCAGGTCAGGCCGTCCTTGGTGTAGGGGCCGGCCACGAGCGGGGGCACGGTGCTGACGGTGATCTCGGTGGGCTGGTCGCCACAGACCTTGGCCCACTTCTCACGGAGCGTCTGCTCGCATTCGTGCTGGAACAGGCTGGTCACGGTGGTCTCCTCAGGCGGCGGGGCGGTTGGCGGCGATGGCGTCGCGGACGGTCCGGATCGGGACACGGAAGATCCGGGCAACCTTCATCAGCGGGGTGTGGTGCTCGCCGTTCCGGTAGTCGTGGCGGGCCTTGGCGGCCTTCCACGCGAGGTACATGCGGCGCTCGGGCGTCTGCGGCACGGTGGTCTCCTCAGGCGGCGGGTTGGGTGGTGAGGATCCAGGCCTTGGCGCGGCTGGGGTGGACGCCGGCGGCGACGGGGCGGCCGGTGGTGCGGCCGATGCACGGGGTGTTGACCTTGGCCCAGCAGTAGTTGAGGGGGCAGGGGATGGCCCACTCGGGCGGGCGGTCGTGGTGGCGGCGGAGGCCCGGGGGCATCGGGGCGCCCATCACGCGGCGGGACGGGTGCTCAAGCGGCCCGGGTGAACGCCGTCGTGGAAGCGGCCGTCCGGATGTGCGCACGGCACGCCCATGGGGGCGTGGCAGCTGGGGCATGCCCGGGCTGCTATGGCTGCGGCGTCGGTCCGGCCGGGGTGTGGGCTGGTGCGGTGGAACCAGGTGCCGGGCTTGTCGCCCTTGGCGGCGCGGCGGCGCTTGCACGGGTCGTTGGTGTTGGCATGGCACCAGGGGCACGGGACGGCGAGGGCGTCGGCGTCACCGCGGAGGCGGGCTTCCTCGCGGGCCTTGCGGCCGGGCAGGGCGTCGGCGAGAGCCTCGCGGACGTGGTCGGGCATGCGGCCCACACCGGTGAGGGCATCGGCAACGGACGGGTGGGGGCCATCGGTCAACTGCTTGATGGGCTCGGCCTCGAGGCGGCCGTCGGCGATCGCGGCGATTTGCTGGCGGCGACGCTGGACGAACTCGGCGCCGGTCTCGGAGCTGGCCGGGAGGGGGTAGGTGAACGCGCCGTCGGGGATGCGTTCGTCGCGGATCTGCCGGCGGAGCTGACGGACGTGGTGGGGCTGGATCCAGCGGGTGCCGTCGAGGTTACCGTCCTGGGTGGGTTGGGCGTAGAAGCGGGCGACCGCGGCAAAGGCGTCAGCGTCGCCGGGGACGTCCTTGAGGGCTTCGGCCCAGGCGATGCTGGCGGCCTTGGACGGTTTGCGGTTGTCGAACGCGGCGGCGTGGGCGAGGAGCTTGGTCGCTTCAACGGCGTCCACTAGTTGCTCCCTTCTGCGAGGAGTTCGTTCATGAGGTCGTAGTGCTCGGCGACGCGGCTGTCGGTGCCGGGGAGGTGGCCCTGGGCGCCGGTGGTGGCGAGGCCGCTGCTGGGCTGCTGCCGATCGCGGCTGGCCTGGAGGCGCATCTGGTCGTACTTGTCGCGGAGCTTGGGCATCGACAGGACGACGCCGCGCCAGAACTCGGAGGCCTGCGACCACTCAATGGCGCCGAGGACCTGTTCGACGGTGCGGCCGTCCTTGTCGAGCAGCAGTCGGGCGGAGGTGCGCCACCGGTCGGTGATGGTGGGCCGCTTGCTGCCGTTGGCTTCGACGGCGTCGGCGAGGGCCCGACAGATGCGTTCGACGTCGGCTCGTGGCGGCTCGTCGTGGTCGGACTTGCGGCGCGCACGTGAAGAAGTACGAAGTACTTCTTCTCTCTCTGCCTCTGTCTCTGTCTCTGCTTCGGTTTTGGTTCGCGTTTGCTTCAGCAAATCCGAAGCAAGTGCTTCACCGTTTGCTTCGCTCGCAGAGGCGGCCCGACGGGACTCACCGGAACGCTTTCCACCCCGCTGACCTGCGGCGGAGCGCTTCTCGCGGAGCGAGGCGACCTCGGCAGCAGACCGCTGGTGCTCGAGGTAGTCATGCACGACGTACACATCGTGGCTCCCAACGGGGCATCGAGAGCAGTCGTGTTCGCCCTCGTGAAGCAAGCCAACGCGAAGCAGTGCCGAAGCAAGTGCTTCAGGGTTGTTCAGGTCGGTCAGCCGGCGGAACAGGCGCTTCGGAACCAGGCCGTCGGTCAGCTGACGAGACGAGTAGCAGAGCGCACTGACGTACAGCCACGCCGCCTCCCCGCCCACCTCGATGATCTTCGGGTGGTCCGTCAGCCCGTCGTGGACACGGACGTACGTGCGCCGGTCCTTCTCGGCCATGTGCTGGTCTCCGGTCGTTGGTGCGGGAGGGGGTTGGTGGCCTGGGGCGGGGGACAGAGCCGCCCCACCCCAGGCGGTCAGGTGAGGACCAGCACAAGCTGCCCCGGGCCGGGCTTGGGCCGGGTGTCCAGCTCGGCATCGCGGGCCTCGTCGTGGTCCTCATCGAGGGCCTCGCAGATCAGCAAGCCGTTGACGTTCTTGGTCCAGCCGCCGCGAAGGGCGAAGGCCTCACACTCGCGGCTGAACTCGGCCCAGCCGCAGGAGAAGTCGTCGTAGTCGCCGAAGACCTCGTCGCAGGTCTCGACATCGCAGGCTGCGGTGTGGATGGTGATGTCGTAGGTGCCCATCACGTCTCCTTCGGGTCTGGTGGTTCGGGGCGTCCGGCCTGCGCGGCCGGGGTGTGGTCGGGGCAGCGCGGCCCCTGGATGTACGGCCGGGCCGGCTGCCCGCAGTACTCGCGCACCGCGGGCAGCCACTGCCGGCACGTCACGCCGTGGGCTGGTCGAGGCCAAGCGCGGCCAGCAGCAGCGCCAGGTCGGCCTCGTCACGGGCCATCGCCTCGCAGTACCGGCGGGCCGCGGCGAGCGTCTCCGCGGACTGCGGCGGGGCCGTGTACCTGCGGGCCGTCACGCCGCCACCCGCCTCAACCACTTGCGGACTGTGTCCGGGTCGATACCCAACTGCCGGGCGGTCTCCGTCACCGTGTAGCCCTGCCCCAGGTGGATCTCACGGGCGAGCTGCACCCGCTCCGACTTCAGGACCCGCTCGGCGCCGAGGTCCGCCGGCGGCTCGACGTCAGCCGCGAGACTACGGATCCGCAGCCGAGGTCCGGTCACGATCGGCGGCTTCGGCCGGCCGTGCTCGTCCCAGGTGATGAACCCGAGCGCATCGTCGACCGGCGTCCCCGGATCAACCATGGCGCCGAGGATCACGATGAGCCGGAGCAGATCATCACGGCCCAGGTTCTTGGTGTGGTGGGTGATGTCATGGTGGTCGCCGTCGCCGTGGATGACGCATGCGATCCGAGCTGCCACCGGCATCAACTTCTCGATGCGGTCGCCGCCTTCTTCCGGGCTCACGACGCCACCTCCTGCCGGGGGATCAGCGGCCAGTGACCGTGCACGCCGGAGGCGTCGCGGCCCTGCCGCACCAGGTACTGCCGCAGCCCGTCCGCCTGCTCGCCCGCCCACACGACCTGAGCCGCGTGGAGGTCCGCCAGCGATGCCCCGCCGAGAGCGGGGTGCCGCTCGGCGATCTCGTACGCCACCCGCACCGCGGCAAGCGCGTCGGCCGCCGCCTCGTGCGCGCCGTCCAGCCGCACTCCGTAGTGCCCACACAGGGCGGTCAGGGTGCGCTTGCCGCGCCGGTACCGGTCGACCTGCCGGTCCAGGACCAGCGGATCCACGACGACCGGCTCCCGGCCGGCTTGCACCGCAAGCGGCCTGTATCCGTGCCGCTCCAACTCCCGGTCCAGCATCGTGAAGTCGTACGGCGCGTTCATGGCCACGATCGGGGTGCCCTCGGCGACGTGCTCGGCCAGCGCGATGCCGACCTCCCGCACCACCCGCGCAGCCGGACGCCCCATCGTGCGGGCCCTCTCCGTCGTGATGCCGTGCACCGCGGCCGCCCCCTCGGGGATCTCCACCCCCGGGTCGGCAATCCAGCCGAACCGGTCCACAGCCAGCCACCGCGAGGCGTTGTCCTCGCGGGACTTCCACCGCTGCGGTCCCACCCGCAGCACCGCGGCGGTCACGATCCGGTCCACCTGCGGGTCGACGCCCGTACTCTCCAGGTCGAAGCCGACCAGCGGCCAGCAGTGCCAGGGCCGGCTCACTCGGCACCCCCGACGGTCAGCTCCGGCAGAACCAGCGCAGCCAGCTCCCCGGCCTGCCACGCGGCAGCCACCAGGTCCCGGCCGCCCTTGTCGAACCGCACCGAGTGTGAGCGGGCCCGGGTGGCCCGGATCTCCACACCCGGCACCGTGTGCACCTCGCCCGTCTCCGTGTCGCACCACTGCGGCACGCCAGCGGCGGTCATCTCCGCCAGCAGCGCGGTCTGCGTTGCCGGCCGAACCTCGGTCACCACCCGACGGGTGATGGCGTTCGAGTCGGGGTGGTGGTCGCGGACCCAGGCGAGGAACGCCTCCGGGTCGGTCACCGTCGCGGCCGGCGACGGGTCCGTCAGGCTGACCTTCGCGACCTGCTGCCCGGACGGCAGCAGCGCGGCCACTTGCCGAACACCGGCCGACTCGTCCAGCGCGGCCTGTACGTCGGCCCGTACGGCCTTGAGCTGGTCGCCGATTGCGTCGGCGAGGGCCTTCAACACCGCCTCGCGGGCGGCCAGATCGGCGAGGCTCACGCGGCACCCCGCAGCAGCTCGGTCATCTCGGCGATCTGCGAGATGTCAGCCCGGGCGAGGTCGACGCCGTACGACTGCAGGAAGTCCTGCTCGATCGTGGCGGCGACGCCGGCGGCGAGCGCGGCACCGCGCAGAGCGTCGATCGCGGCGGTTCGCCCGTCGTCCTCGACGACCTCTGCCTCAACCGGCTCAGCCTCGACGACCGAGGCAGTCTGCGACACTGCAGCGGCCAGGTCGCGGCCCACCTGGGCGATGCTCTCCAGGTAGTGGCCCGGGCGACCATCGGCCTTCGCCTCCTGCCAGAGGCGGCGCACGGTGTCCGCGTCGGCAGCCTTGTACGCCTCGTGCAAGAAGTCACGCGGCTTGGCAACCTGCTCCGCCGGCACCGCCCGCAACGGCTGCACCGGAGCATCAACCGGATTGCCGTCCTGGTCGACGTACGCGCCCAACTCCTCCGGCGTGTAGTGCAGGCCGAACAGCACCTCCTCGCACGCATCCCGGGCCACCTGCGAGATGGCGCGGGCCTTCAGCATCGCGGCGCCGTACTCCTTCCACACCTTCTTGCTGAGGAGCCCGGCGTCCTCCGCGTTCGGGTTGCCCCGCTCGTTGCGCCGCAGTTCCCACGTCACCTCGTAGGTGAAGTCCGGGTCGTCGGCGCGCACGATCTGCGCGGTCGCCGAGAGAGCGTTGCCCTGCACGCGCAGCTTGTGGCCGGCCTGCCGGACGAGCGCCCCGATCAGAGCCGCGCTCGCGGACGGCTTGCCCTCGATCACGTGGATGCCCGTGATAGCGGCGAGGGGGGTGATGCCCAGGGTGCGGCCGTACTCCATGGCGTACAGCACGTTGGCGGGCTGCTTGCGGTACTGGCTGGGCAGCAGGTTGGCGTTGGCGAGGTGTTCGGCGTACCGGACCATGTCCGGCAGCGAGGTGGCGGGTGTGGCCCGCACGATCTCGGTGCTCATTGGTCGTCCTTCGAGGGGAAGTTCAGGGGGCAGATCAGCCAGCCGCGGCCATCGGGCCGGGTGAGCTCCAGGGCCGGGTACGGCCAGGTGCAACGGCGGACACGCAGGGCGGTCAGGGCGCGGAGGCGGCGGATCACTGGCCGTCCGCCTTGCCGCGGCGAGCGATGTACCGGATCTGCTCCGGCGTCACCTCGGCCGCCCGCACCGGACGGACCCGGCGGCGAGCCCGCCAGTCCAGCCACAGCAGCGCGGCGAACACGGCCACGGACACGGGGATCAGGAAGGTGAGGATCACTGCACCTCACCCCGCAACCACCGCTCCCGCAGGCGGGCCACCGCAACCGCGTGCTGGTGCACCACAGTCGGCGGCCACTCCCACAGGTCGTCCCCGTAGAGGTCCATGTACCGCTCCATCAGCGACACTTCGGCCTCCATCTCCCGGCGCACCGGCAGCTCGTCGGCCATCACGCCGCCCTCCGGGCCCACGCCGCGGCCTCGCGGTCCTCCAGCGCCCACCGCTGCGGCATCCACGGACACATCGCCCGCACCAGCGCCGTCCTCGGCAGCACCTCGAACTCGCCCGAGACCGCGGTCAGCTCGACCCGCACACCCGGCAGACCGGGCAGCATCGGCAGCCGCACGTGCCACGCCAGCCCGCCGCCATCCCGCGACGACACCGCACCCGACGCCCAACCCACCAGGTCGAACCAGACACTCAGCGCGGCCACCGAGGCCACCTGCAGACCCACCGTGCGGCCGTCCGCAGCGACGTTCACGTCCAGCACTGACCCCGGCACCGCGGCCACCAGACCGGCCACCGCCCCGCGCACCATGGCCACGTCCACGCCAGCCGTCGGCAGCCACCGCAGCACCGAAACATCCACCAGCGCGCTCACCAGGCACCGCCACGCCCGCGCGACTTCGCGTCCGCGAGGCAGTACCTGGCATCGGCCTTGAGGTCGAACGACCGCGAGTACTGCTTGCCGTCCGTGTCACGCCACCGCGCCTGCCACCTGCCGGACGGCAGCCTGCGGACCGAACCCGACACCGCACGCGGCTCAACCCGCCCCCGCAGCCGCTCGACCTCGTCCTCCGAGGCGTGCAACGCGTCGTCCAGCGCATCGACCTCGTCGAGGAGTTCGACGATGATGCGCGCCTCGGCCGACTCCGTCCCCGCGTACGAAGCCCGGAGCTCCTCGAGGTACGTCTCGCTCAGACCCTTGTCACTCACCGGGCACCGCCCGATCGCGCCGTGTACTCGGCGACCAGCTCGACCGTCTCGGCCGACCACACCGGCAGTGACTCGTCCACCTGCCCGTCCAACACCTCGTACCAGCGGTCCAGCCACGGGTCCTCGACCACCAACTGCGTCGCCGGCGCCGCCAGGGACACGAGCGCGGCATCGATCCGCGCCTCCAACTCCAGCCCCGTCACGCCGCACCACCGATCGCGTCACGCTCGGCCTGCCGCTTGGCGATCCGCCGCTGGATCAGGTCCACGCCCGCCGGTCGCACGTGCAGCGTGTAGTGGGAGCACAGCCCGATCGACCGGTGCTCCACCACGTGTTCCGCCGAGCGGAAGTGCCGCTCGTGCCCGGCGTAGAAGTCCCACTGCATCGACCCGCAGCCCGACGGACGCGCGAAGATCAGCCGCTCCGCGATCAGGAACTGCCGCAGGTCCTGCTGCCGCCAACCCAGCAGCTTCGCCACCTCGCGCACCAGCCGGTCACCCGATCCCACGGACAGGTACGTGTCGTGCGCCAGCGCCTTCGGCTCCAACTCCAGGACCCGCGCCTCCGCAGCGTCCGCCCGGTCCGCCTCAGCGATCACCAGCGCGGCCAGCTCGCGGGGCGACGGCAGCATCGGCACGACCGGCGCCACCGCGTAGGAGCCCGTCCGGCGGATGCTCGGGATCACCTCGTGCGTAATCCACCGCTTGAATGCCTTCGCCTGCGGCTTCCGCGAGCGGAGGATCAGGGAGTAGAGGCCCGCCTCGGAGACGGTCACCATCTGCTGGGGACCGCCGGGGGTGTCCATGGTGTGGACCCCCTTCTCGTCGTCGTCGAGCAGAGCGAGGGAACTGCGCGGGTTGCCGAGGTCGAGCACCATGGCGACGTCGGCGGCGACGAACCAGGGCTCGGAGTTGATGACCGTCACCCGGACCGCGGTTGCGGTCTCCGGGAACGTGTAGGGGATGATGGAGGACAAGACGTCCGCCTCTCTGTGCAGTAGGGGTGGGTCCAAGGGCCTTCGTCCGGGTGCCACCGGGTGGGGGCCCGACCCATGTCAGGGGGGTTCAGGCGGCGAGCGGCTGCTGGCGCTTGGTGCGGCGCGGCTCGGGGGCCTGGCGGGTGGGGTCGAGCTCCGGGTTCGACCGGGAGTCCTGGGCCTCGTGGGCGGCGACCCACTCGTCGAGAGCGGTGATGCGGTACATCCGCCGGCCGCCGAGTCGGAAGCTTGGCGGTCCCATCCGTCGGTCGTTCAGGCAGTACAGCGCCTTCGGAGTGCGTCCGATGTAGGCGGCAGCCTGGTCGTGGGGGAGCAGGGGCGAAGATGCCTCACTGGCACCCATCACTTACCTCCATTGCTCAGCTTGATGGGTCGATGATGTCCGAGACGGCCGCGTTGAGCTTGTCGGCTATGCGCCTTACCACCTCGGGTTGGGCGCCTCGCAGGTCTCGCTCAAGGCGGGACAAGTGCGAGGCGGAGATGTCGACTTGAGCGGCGAAGTTGCGCAGGCCGTGGCCTGCTAGTTCGCGCCTTCGCCGGATTTCTGCGCCTCGCGTTCTCACGACTGAAGACTATGCGCAGTGGTGAGCAATAGCAAGCCTTGGTGAGTACTCGTGAGCAATAAGCCCTGCGACCTGCGGAAATGGCGGGAACCTGACGCGCAGCAGTGAGGTGCAATCTGCGATGCTGTTGCCTAACGTTGTCCATCAAGAGGAACCCGGGGACCGTGATGAGCGCAGCCAAGCAGGCTGACCTCGACTGGGCTGCGATCGGCCGCATGATTCGGCGCGAGCGAATCAAGATCGGCATGAACCAGTCGGAGCTTGGTGCCGCCGCTGGCCTAGATCGAAAGTCGATCAGCAACTACGAGCGTGGCGTAGGGCCCGCCCGGGGTGACCGAGTACCGGATGGCTACTACAAGGTCGGAGCCATCTTCGGCTGGACGCCCGACGCGGTCGACAGTTACCTGCAGGGCCAGCAGCCGCCGGTTGAGTCGCTCGCTGGCTCTCCGGCGGTGGGTGGCCCATCCCCTGCTGAACTCTTTCCGGCCGTTGGCCGGTTTGCCCGTGCTGCTGTTCAGGCTGGCGGCGATCCCGCGCTTCGCGACCTACTAGAGGATGTAGCCGATCGACTGCTGCAGTCGATCCCGCGGGAGCCGGCCGCTCGGAAGACTTCGTACGGCCTTGCTGCGTACCGGCCACATGGTTGGGTGGAGGGTGACGTGGGAGTGCCGGACGACGATGCCGCACGGATCCGTCAGGCCCTGGAGGAGTTCGAGCAGGGACGGCAGAAGCCGTAACTCCCCAGTACGTCTGCGACACGCGTGACTTTACGTGGCTAATTCCTCACCTCTACTCGCGCGCATATGCCAGAATCGGCTCTCCGGCATGCCTCCCACACGTCAGGACTCAGGGGGAGAGGCATGCCCGCAGTCGTCGGCACCGCCGCCGAGGTAGCGCAGTACGACCCGCTTGCCACGCTGGAGCAGATGGGCATACCCGTCATCCGCCAGTGGCTGCGGGACACCTGGGGCGCGTGGTCCCCCAAGCACCGCGTCGTGATCCTCGCCCAGGGCCTCAGCCCCACCCAGGAGCGCTGCGTGCTTGCACACGAGATCGAGCACATCCTCGCTGGCGACGTCGGCTGCGGCGGCATGGCTGGCCTGCGAGCCGAACGCCTCGCCGACCTCCACGCCGCCCGAAAGCTGATCGCGCTCAGCGACTTCTGTGCGGCTGTGCAGTGGGCAACATCTGAGGCCGAGCTCGCCGCCGAACTCGGCGTGACCGGCTGGATCCTCCGCACCCGTGCGGCCGACCTGGAAGGGGGTGCCCAGTGGCTGGGTACATCGAAGACCGGTGGATGACGAAGCGCCCGGACCCGGCGACCGGGAAGAAGCGTCGAACTGAGCGCTGGGGGAAAGGCAAGCGCTACCGCGTGGCTGGCATCGTCGGCGTCAGGGACCGCTCGTTTGCCGGCCTGGAGGACGCGAAGAAGTGGCTGCGCGAGGCGGCCACGGACAGCACCCGCGGCAACCTCTACGACCCCCGCAACGGCGAGATCACGCTGCGGGAGTACGTCGAGACGATCTGGTGGCCGAGCCTGCGAAAGCCGCCGAACACCAAGTCCTCCATGCGGCCCAGGATTTGGAACCACATCCTGCCGCACCTGGGCGACCAGCCGCTGATCCGCATCGGCGACGAGCAGATCAGATGGTGGGTAACCCAGGCAGAGAGGGCGATCGACGTCGGCACCGTACGGACCACCTGGAAGCACTTCAGCGCCATCATGCAGGCCGCGCACAAGGCCAAGCGCATCCCGGAGAACCCGTTCCGAGACGCCGAGTTGAGGCCGCCGGCGGCTCCCGCGAGCAAGGCGAAGGCGTGGCCGCTGCACGTCGTGCTTGCTGTGCGAGAGGCGTTGGCTCCGCGATACCGCGTCCTCGTCGACCTGGCCGTCGGCGCCGGGTTGCGGCAGGGCGAGGCATTCGGCTTCAGCCTGGACGACATCGTTGGCCAGGAGATCCACGTCGTGCGGCAGGTCCTGAAGATCGACGGCAAGCTTGCCTTCGGGCCACCCAAAGGCAACAAGGTTCGGGTGACGGCCTGCCCGCCCGGCCTTGCGGAGCGGGTTCGGGAGCACGCTGAGAAGTTCCCGACAGTCGAGGTGACTCTTCCCTGGGTCGACCCTGACCGCCCGAACCTGGCCTGGGAAGAGCGGCCGATGAAGACCATGCGGCTGCTGGTTACCACGGCCAGGGTCAGCGGCAAGGGTGGGGGCGCTGTCAACCGGACCACCTGGGATGAGAAAGCCTGGAAGCCGGCTCTCGTGAGGGCCGGCGTGATCCCGGAGCCAAGGCGCGAGCAGGTGCAGGGCGCAAAGGTGATGTGGACGCGCGTTGTGTGGACGATGGACCGCTCCGACGGATTCCATGTCCTCAGGCACACGTTCGCCTCGGTTGTGCTTCAGGCCGGCGAGACCGTGACGACGCTGGCGGCGTGGCTCGGGCACAGCGACCCGGCGTTCACGCTTCGCACGTACGTCCATTTCCTCCCCGAGGCCGGGCGGCAGGCGCTGTCGGCCCTCGGCCGGTGGATCGCGCCGACACCTGCGGCATCGGAAGCGCTCCCCGGAGAGGGCGTCGGAAACGGATCTCCCCAACCGCTCCCCGAGGCGGCGTAGAGGGCGCGGATCTCAAGGCGTTTCCCCAGGTCGCTGCCCCGGGAGGAGTCATATGTGGGGGAGTGTGGCCTGTACCCGGCGTACAGGCCTGCTCTTCCGCCCCTGGCTTCACGAGGGCCCTCCGACCTGCGGAAACGACAGGTCGGAGGGCCCTTCGTCATGCCCGGCCGGGGCGGGCGGGTCTCAGGCGGGACGGGCGCCGACGGCGTCGCGGATCTGGTCGCCGAGGCCGCCGTTGACACGGGCGCAGTTGGCGCAGCAGAAGAACATGCCGGCCACTTCGACGCCGTGCCCGACGATGCGGACGTCGCACTGCTCGCAGCGCGGGGCGAGCTTCTCCATGGCGCACTCGAAGCTGTCGAAGGTGTACGTGTCGCCGGTGACCGTCTTGATCTCGAAGGCCAGCCAGTAGTCGTTGCCGCAGGTGACGCAGATGGCCATGGCGGCCGTCTCCTTCCGGTGGGGCGGCCCGGGGTGGCCGCGCGGTCACTTCCAGTGTTGGAGGCTGCCGGGGAGACGGCCACTCGGCGTCGACGTCAGGCGGAGCGGGCGGCGAGGTCCTCCAGGGCGCGGACGGCGCGGTCGGCGTCGTCGGCGGCGACGAACAGGTGGTCGTGGTGGAAGCCGGCCACCACGTTGCAGCTGATGCCCTCCTCGGCGAGCCGGCCGGACACCGCGGCGGTCAGTCCGACGGCCTCCAGCGCCGAGTGGATCCGCAGGGTGATCCAGGCCGCCACGTACTCGTAGCGCAGCCCGAGCGCGTCCGCCTCCTCCTGGGCGACCACCATCGTCACCCCCTCGGGTTCGGCGACGGTCACCACCGGGCGCATGCCGGCGGGCACCCGTGCGGGGAGCGTGCAGTAGACGTACCGCCCGGGGTTGAGCTGCGGGCTCATCCCGCGCAGCAGTGTCGCAAGGTCTCGTTCTGCGGCCATGCCCGTCACCGTAGCGGCTGGACGGGGGCCGGGACGGGGATGCGCCGCGCTCCGCGGGCGTGTCGGAATCCGTTGACGAGCGACAGTCACCGATATATCGTCGAACTATCGAGACAGTAACTCGACTGGCTCGTCGACCATCGGAGACACACAGGAGGTGGGCGCGATGCGCTCAGAACGTCAGGGGAAGCGATTCCGCTGGGAGGGCCCGCGCGGGGGCGGCGGTCGGCGCCGCGGCCCGGGCCCGGAGTTCCGGGGGATGCCCGGGGAGGGCGTCGAGGGCCGGGAGGCGTTCGGCGGGTTCGGCCCGCCGTTCGGCGGCGGCCCCGGCCGGCCGATGGGCGGCCCGTTCGGGCACGGCTACGGCGGCCATGGCGGCCGGCGCGGTGGTCCGCACGGTCGGCGCGGCGGGCGGGCCCGGCGCGGTGACGTCCGGGCCTCGCTGCTGGCGCTGCTCAAGGAGCGGCCGATGCACGGCTACGAGATGATCGCCGAGATCGCCGAGCGGACCGGCGGGGCCTGGCGGCCCAGCCCGGGATCGATCTACCCCAACCTCCAGCTGCTGGAGGAGGAGGGCCTGATCACCGCGGAGGAGGTCGGCGGCAAGCGGCTGGTCTCGCTCACCGAGGCGGGCCGGGCCGAGGCCGAGGCCGGACCGGCCGAACCGTGGGCGGAGGCCGGCCGGGAGGTCGACTGGGAGGCCGTCCAGGAGGTCGGCCAGGCGCTCGCCGCCGTCGACCAGGCGATCCGGCAGGTCATGGCCACCGGCACCCAGGCGCAGCGCGCCAAGGGCCTGGCCGTGCTGACCGAGGCCCGCAAGAAGCTGTACCTCATCCTCGCCGAGGATGACTGACCGACCCGGGGGGAGGAGCCGGGGGGAGGAACCGGCGAACCCGCGGGGGAGCGGGACGGGTGCTGCTGCCGCCCGGGCCTCACGGCCCGCACGGACCCGCAGGTCTCACGGCCGGACCGTGAACAGTGCCACGCACACCAGCAGCAGCACCGCCCAGCCGAACCAGAGCCAGGCGTTCGGCTCGATCGCCACGCTGTAGAGGCACACCACCAGGAGCAGCACCCCGGTGACGCCGGCGACCTGCCGGTTGTGGTGCTCGACCGCCCGTGAGCGGCTCCTCGGGTGCCGTACCGTCCTCGCCATGCCGACCTCCCCGGGAGGCGAACGAAGGGCAACGCCGGGCGGTGCGGGCGGCGCAGGGCGGCGAAGCGCGACTCGGACCGACGGGGAAGCGCGCGGGCCCGTCAGCCGGAGGCGCGGACGGTGGCCGCCTCGTCGTACTCGTAGCGCCAGAACCAGCTCAGGCCCCGAACCTGCTTGCTCCGGACGTACACCAGTGTGCGCGCGGGGGCCTCGCCGTGCGCGGGGACCGGAACCTTGTACTTCTTGGGCACGCCGAGCATCGGCCCCAGCGGGATGGGCAGGATCGTCCCGTCCAGGGGGCCGCCGACGAATTCGGTGTCCGCGCTCTTCATCCCTCCAGGGTCTCACCTCCGCGGAACACCCCGGACGGGGCCGTGTCAGGAGCGCCGGAGGGGGAGTGCCGGGGCGGCCGGGGGCTCCCGGGCGGGAGGGCGGGCGGAGGTCGCGTGAGGGCGGCGTGCCGGGAGTGTGCCCGGGGTGCGCCGAGGGCGTCACCGCGAGTGTGACCGGAGAGGCACCGCCCCCGGTCACCCGGAGGCCCTCCGCACCCTTATCCTTCCTGTTACGCCCTCGGGGTCCACCCGGGTCAGCGGGCCCCGTACGGGCCGGGCGAGGCGCGAATCCGCGCGCCCTCCGGCCGATTTGGCGCGGACAGCGTGCTGCCGCGACTGCGTACCGTGACCCGGGCGTCGGCCGTCCGGTGACCCCGGAAACGGTCGGCAGGGCGCGGACGTCAGGGCCGAGCACCCCGGGAAGCAGCCGGGGGCGCTGTGCGTTGCGTCGGAGTGTACGTCGAACGCTGTGTCGCACCAGGCACGGCAGTTGCGCGGAAGGGGCCCGATGGAAGCCGGAAGCAGGTGGACGACCTGGTGGCAGAAGCGTGACCGTCAGCGGGCGGGGGGCGCCGACGACCCGGCCGCCGGACTCGATCAGCTGCTCGGCGCGGTGCGTGCCGGATTCCCGCTCGCGCCCGCCGCCCACCCGTCCGGTTACCGGTGCTCCTGCGACCGGGTGGCCTGTCCGGCCCCCGCCCAGCACCCGGTCTCCTTCGCCTGGCAGACCCAGGCCACCACCGACCCCGAGCAGCTCTCCCGCTGGCTCGCCCGCGATCCGCAGGCCAACTTCATCACCGCCACCGGCCGGGTGCACGACGTGCTGGACGTCCCGGCGGAGGCCGGACGGCTGGCGCTGGAGCGGCTGACCGCGCTGGGCGTCGAGGGCCCGGTCGCCGCCGTCGGCGGGGACCGCTACCTGTTCTTCACCGCCACCCGCGGCACCCCGCAGGACGAGGACGAGTGGTGGCCGAGCGCGCTCGACTCCACCCCGGACACCATGTCCGAGCACCCCGGCCTGCGCTGGCACTGCCGCGGCTCGTACACCCTGCTGCCGCCGGCCGCGCTGCCGGACGGCTCCCAGGTGAGGTGGCTGCGGGGGCCCGAGCAGCCGCTGCCGGACCCGCTGCGCGTCCTGGACGTGCTCACCGACGCCTGCACCGAGGTGGGCGCCGTCGCCGAGGAGCAGTGGCTGATCGGCTGACGGCGCCCGGGACGGCGCGAGGCCACGGGGTTACCGCGGCACGGGGTTACCACGTCACCGGGCTACCGCGTCACGCGGCTACCGCGGCACGGGACCACGGCGTCACGGCAGGGTGAGGATCTCCGCGCCGTCCGCCGTGACCACCAGGGTGTGCTCGAACTGGGCGGTGCGCTTGCGGTCCTTGGTGACGACCGTCCAGCCGTCCTCCCAGATCTCGTAGTCGTAGGTGCCCAGGGTCAGCATCGGCTCGATGGTGAAGGTCATGCCCGGCTTGATCACCTCGGTGGCCCGCTCGCTGTCGTAGTGCGGGACGATCAGGCCGGAGTGGAACGACGTGTTGATGCCGTGTCCGGTGAAGTCCCGCACCACGCCGTAGTCGAAGCGCTTGGCGTAGGACTCGATGACCCGCCCGATGACGTTGATCTGACGGCCCGGCTTGACCGCCTTGATCGCCCGGTTGAGGGATTCCCGGGTGCGCTCGACCAGCAGCCGGGACTCCTCGTCCACGTCGCCGACCAGGTAGGTGGCGTTGAGGTCGCCGTGCACGCCGTGGATGTAGGCGGTGGCGTCGATGTTGACGATGTCGCCGTCCTGGAGCACGGTCGAGTCCGGGATGCCGTGGCAGATCACCTCGTTGACCGAGGTGCAGACGGACTTGGGGAAGCCCCGGTAGCCGAGGTCGGACGGGTAGGCGCCGTGGTCGCACATGTACTCGTGGGCGACGACGTCCAGCGCGTCCGTGGTGACGCCGGGGGCGATCAGCTTGGCCGCCTCCTCCATCGCCCGGGCGGCGATCCCGCCCGCGATCCGCATCTTCTCGATCGTCTCGGCGGTCTGCACCTCGGGCCCGGTGTACGGCGTCGGCGCGGGCTTGCCGACGTACTCGGGGCGCGCGATGTGCGCCGGGACCTTGCGGGTGGGGGACTGGATGCCGGGTACGAGAGCCATGCCGCGAGTCTAGTCGCCGGTCTCCGGGGCACCGGGCGGTGTGCGGCCCGGCCCGGTGCGGGGAATGATCGGTACCGACCCATCCCTCCGGCCTTCTGAACGGGAGAGCGCGATGCCCCTCGGATTCAACCGCAAGCCGACCGGCAAACCCGGCGAGTGGTTCTACTGCATCAGGCACAACAAGGTCGAGGAGGGCCCGGAGTGCCCGGCGAAGGACCGCCTGGGCCCGTACGCCACCCCCGAGGAGGCCGCCCAGGCCCTGCGCATCGCCGACGAGCGCAACCGGGAGTGGCAGAACGACCCGCGCTGGAGCGACAAGCCGAAGGGCGACGCCGAGTAGCCCCCGGGCGGCGGGGCGCACGGGGCGGTCGGCGTCAGGCGGGCTGGGCGGCCTCTCGTTCGGTGGCTTCGTGGCGGGCGCGGACGGCGGCGGCGTTGGGGTCGGTGCGGTCGTCGTAGGCGAGCAGCTTCGGGAGGGCGGCGGCGACGGCGAGCACGGCGACCACGCAGGCGGCGCCGCCGGCCCAGACGGCGGCGCGCACGCCGACCAGCCCGGCCATGGTGCCGGCCCGGACCTGGCCGAGCTGCGGGCCGACGGAGTAGCTGAGCAGTTCGACGCCGGCCATCCGCCCGCGCAGCTCGTCGGGGATGGACTGGTTCCACATGGTCGAGCGGGCGAGCCCGCTGATCTCGTCGGCGCCGCCGGCCAGTGCCAGCCCGAGCAGCACCAGCCCGATGTGCTCGGACAGCCCGGCGATCGCCATCGCCCCGCCCCAGCCGACGGCGGCGGCCACCAGCAGCCGCCCGTGCCGGTGGACGCGGGAGGTCCAGCCGCTGGTCGCGCCGACCAGCAGGGCGCCCAGGGCGGAGGCCGCGTACATCGGGCCGAGCGCCCAGTCCGCCCCCAACTCCGAGGCCAGGAAGGGGAAGACGGCCACCGGGTAGGCGAACAGCATGGCGCACAGGTCGATCGCGTAGGTGCCCAGCAGGTCCTTGCGGCTCCAGGCGTAGCGGACACCGGCCAGCACCGTCCGGACGGACGGGCGTTCGGCACCGGTGCGCGGCGGCACCGCCTTGATCCGGACGAGCAGCAGCAGCGAGACGGCGAAGGAGAGGACGTCCAGCGCGTACGCGGTCTGCACCCCGGCGAAGGCCACCACGACCCCGGCCAGCGCCGGGCCGGCCACCGAAGCGGCGTTGTGGTACAGCGACCTGAGGGCGAACGCGGCGGTCAGGTGCTGGTGCGGGACGAGCCGGGGCAGGAGCGAGTCCAGCGCCGGGCGCTGGATGCCGTCGGTGGCCGCGACCAGTGCGGCGACCACGTAGATCGGCCAGAGCAGCGGGTGCGGCAGCAGGGCGTTGAGCAGCAGCAGCCCGGCCAGCAGGCCGAGCGCGACCTCCGCCCGCAGCACCAGCTTCCGGCGGTCCAGGGCGTCGGCGAGGGCGCCGCCCCACAGGCCGAAGACGATCAGCGGCACGAGTTCGACGGCGCCGATCAGGCCGACCGCGAAGGAGGAGCCGGTGAGTTCCTTGATCTGCATCGGCACGGCGACGAGGGTCAGGAAGCCGCCGAAGCTGGTGACGCAGCCGGAGGTCCACAGGTAGCGGAAGTCGCGCGAGGCGCGCCAGGGGGACAGATCGGGCGTCAGCGAGCGCAGCAGCCTCCGGGCGCGCCCGGGTGCGGCGGGATGCGGGGGTTCGTCGACGTTCACGAATCGTCATCCTCGGACGGCGGCCACCGCCTCCGCAAAGGGTTTTCGCCCCGTGGAGACCCGGGGTGCCGGCTGGGGCGACGACTGGGGCGACGACTGGGGCGACGGCCGGGGCGACGGCCGGGACGGCGGCCGGGACGAGCGCGCCGGGGAGGCGAGCGCCCGGCTCACCAGCGGCTGATCGCGGGCGTCGAGGTCAG
Source organism: Kitasatospora sp. NPDC005856 (assembly GCF_040629945.1). NCBI lineage: Bacteria > Bacillati > Actinomycetota > Actinomycetes > Kitasatosporales > Streptomycetaceae > Kitasatospora > Kitasatospora sp. NPDC005856. Next base: position 128,152 of record NZ_JBEXWT010000014.1, read on the forward strand.
CCGCCCGGCGAGTCGGACGAGCCGTTCCCGGACGGAGCGGCGGCCGGCCCGCTGCCCGGCGGCGACACTGACCAGGTGCTGGGCGAGGTCGAAGGGCCCCTCGGCGGCGGTGCCGACGGTCAGCCGCTCGTGCGCGAGCCCGCGCAACTCGCCGAGGCCGCCGAGCTCATCCGGCCCGCCGGGCCCGGCCGCCCCGCCGAGCTCGTCCGCCCCGCCCGGTCCCCCGGGCTCGCCCGGCGCTCCCCCGTCCAGTGCGAGCACGGTCGCGCCGCGCCGCCGGGCGTCCTGCACCCGCTCCAGCAGCGGGGCGCCGGCCGCCTCCGGGACCACCACCAGCACGGTGTCGCCGCGCCCGGCCTCGGTGAGCCGCCGCAGGTCGTGCGTCAGGTGGGCCGGGGCGCCGGCCGGCGGGCTGTGCCGCAGCAGGGTGGGCGCCAGCCGGGGGACGTCCGACCACACGGACTCGTCGTCCAGGTGGGCGGCCAGGTGCCAGGGCTCGTACGCCTCGGTGCCGACCAGCAGCAGCCCGCTCGCCCCGCGCCGTTCCACCGAACGGCGCAGCGCCCCGGCGAAGCCGCCGACCGCCTCCAGCCAGCCCGTACCCGTCAGCCGTTCCCGGAGTGCCGAAACTCTCACCGCATCCATGCGGGCCAGGATGTCCCGCCGGGCCGGGGATTTGGCAGGATCGGCCCATGACTTCCCTCGATTCAGCGACAAACCCGGCCCACGAGGTACCGGACGTCTCGCAGCTGGTGGTCGGTGTCCTCGGCGGCACCGGCGACCAGGGGCGGGGACTGGCCCTGCGGCTGGCCAAGGCCGGCCAGCAGGTGATCATCGGCTCCCGCGCCGCCGCCCGGGCCGAGGCCTCGGCGGCCGAGCTCGGCCTCGGCGTGCGCGGCGCCGACAACGCCACCGTCGCCCGGGAGAGCGACGTGGTGATCATCGCGGTCCCGTGGGACGGCCACGCCGCCACGCTGACCGCGCTGCGCGAGGAGCTCGCGGGCAAGATCGTCGTCGACTGCGTCAACCCGCTGGGCTTCGACAAGCAGGGCGCGTACGCGCTGAAGCCGGAGGAGGGCAGCGCCGCCGAGCAGGCCGCCGCCCTGCTGCCGGACTCCCGGGTCACCGCCGCGTTCCACCACCTCTCGGCGGTGCTGCTCCAGGACGAGTCGGTGGAGAGCATCGACACCGACGTCATGGTGCTCGGCGACGACCGGGAGGCCACCGACATCGTGCGGGGCCTGGCCGCCCGCATCCCCGGGATGCGCGGCATCTACGCCGGCCGGCTGCGCAACGCCCACCAGGTGGAGTCGCTGGTCGCCAACCTGATCTCGGTCAACCGCCGCTACAAGGCCCACGCGGGCCTGCGGATCACCGACGTCTGATCGAGGGCCCGCCGTGTCGACCTCACCCCTGGCCGGGCGCCGGAGGTGAGGTCGGCGACAATGGGTGGCGGCCGTGAGCCGGCCGCCCGCACCCGTTCTAGGAGCCTCCCGCCATGCCTCGCACGTCCCGCTTCGCCCTGGCCGCCGTCGTCCTCGCGCTCGTGGCCCTGGTGGTCTCGCTGGTCCAGGGCTTCTGGCTGGGCCTGATCTGGCTGCCGCTGGCCGGCGTGGCCAGCAACGTGCTGTGGATGGACCGCCGCCGGGCCAGGATCGCCGCGGCGGCCGCCGAACAGGGCTGAAGCCCGGGCCCGCGGACGGGCCGGTTCTTCCGGAGACGGGCTAGTTCTTCCAGAAGCTGAACAGGTACCGGCCGAGCGTCGCGTAGTCCTGGTCCACGCCGAACAGGGCCATCAGCCCGTGGACGATCCCGAAGAAGAACTGGTTCACCTGCGGCTGCCACAGCAGCGCGAACACCGCGAGCATCCCGTACGGCGCGAACGGCTCGATCGCGCGCCGGGTCCGGTACGACAGCCAGGGCTCGACGATCCCGTAGCCGTCCAGCCCGGGCACCGGCAGCAGGTTCAGCACCGCCGCGCTCAGCTGGAGGAAGCCGAGGAAGCCCAGCGCTCCGGAGAACGGCGAGATGATCAGCTCGTAGCCGTTCCAGACCGCGTGCACGGTCGGGTCGTCCAGCCAGCCCGCGCCGATCGGGATCAGCAGCACCGCCGCGATGAGCAGGTTGACCAGCGGGCCGGCCGCCGAGATCAGGCTGTGCTTGAGCCGGCCCTGGACGCGGTGCCGCTCGATCCAGACCGAGCCGCCGGGCAGGCCGATGCCGCCGAGGATCACGAAGACGATCGGCAGCACGAAGCTGAGCAGCACGTTGGCGTACTTCAGCGGGTTGAGCGTGAGGTAGCCCTTGGCGCCGACGGTGATGTCGCCCCCGTGCAGCGCGGTGCGCGCGTGGGCGTACTCGTGCAGGCAGAGCGAGACCATCCAGCCCGCGACCACGAACAGGAACACCCCGAACGAGGCGTTGCCGTAGCCCTGGTACACCGCCCAGCCGGAGGTGCCGAGGACGGCGAGGAGCACCCAGAACACCGGGCTGATCCGGCGGTCCTCGCTGCGGGAGCGCGGCGTGGCGGCGAAGGTCATGGTGTGGGTGCTCCGTGGGCAGAGGGAGGTGGGCGGACGCGGGCCGGGTCGATCATGCCGGGCGGGCCGGTGACCGGACAAGCCGCCCCGGGTGAACGTCCGGGCGCGCGGTGGCGTTCCGCCCGCCGGGGCGCTCCACCCGCGGTGGCGTTCCACCCTACGTGCCGGGCCGGGGCGGGCCCAGCACAATTGTGCGGTCCTCGGCCCGCGCATCGACCAGAATGGTCCGGGTGTACTACGGCATTCTCGGGACGACGACGGCCCACCACGACGACGGCACCCCGGTGACGATCGGCGGCGCCCGGCTGCGGGCCCTGCTCACCGCCCTGGCCCTGAGGCAGGGCCGGCCGGTGCCGGCCGACCTGCTGGTGGACGAGGTGTGGGAGGCCGAGCCGCCGCAGGACTCCTCCGCCGCGCTCCAGACCCTGGTCGGCCGGCTGCGCCGCACCATCGGCCGGGACGAGGTCGGCTCCGGCCCGGCCGGGTACTGGCTGACGGGCCCCGCCACCGACCTCGCCGACTTCCAGCGGCTGACCGGTGAGGGCCGCCGCGCCCTGGACACCGGGGACCCTGCGCTCGCCGCCGAGCGGCTGCGCGCCGCCCTGGCGCTGTGGCGCGGCCCCGCGCTCGCCGACCTGCCGGACCGCACCGGCCCGGCCGTCCGGCTGGAGGCCCAGCGCGAGGAGGTGCGCCGCCACCGGATCACCGCGGACCTCGGCCTCGGCCGGGCCGCCGAGCTGATCGCCGAACTGGCCGAGCTGTGCGAACGGCAGCCGCTGGACGAGCCCTTGCAGCTGCTGATGATCCGGGCGCTGCACGAGAGCGGGCGGACGGCCGAGGCGCTGCGCCACTACGAGCGGACCAGGCGGGCCCTGGCCGACGAGCTCGGCGTCGACCCGGGGCGCGGACTCCGCTCCCTGTACGCCGAGTTGCTCGCACCGGCGCCACCGCCGATCCCGGCGGCCCCGGCGCCCCAGGAGGAGCCGGAGCCCGCCCCCGCCGCCCCCGGCCCCGTCGCCCCCGATCCCACTTCCCCGTCCGGCGCGCCGCCCCAACTCCCGCGCTCCGGCGGCAATCTGCGCGGCCGACTGACCAGCTTCGTCGGCCGCGAGGACGATCTCGCCGCGCTGCGCACGATGCTGACGGGCCGTCGGCTGGTGACCCTGACCGGTCCCGGCGGCTCCGGCAAGACCAGCCTCTCCACCGAGGCCGGCCGCGCCGAGCAGGCCGCCGGGGCCTGGCCGGACGGCGTCTGGGTGGCCGAACTCGCCCCGCTGGAGAGCCCGGACGCGGTGCCCGCCGCCGTGGTCTCGGCGCTCGGCCTGCGCGAGATCGTGCTGCACAGCACCAACATGGTCGCCGAGGTGATCGACAAGCGGGCCGAGGACCCGGTGCGCCGGCTGGTCGAGCACTGCGGCCACCGCCGGATGCTGCTCGTCCTGGACAACTGCGAGCACCTGATCCAGGCCGCCGCCGACCTCGCCGACGTCCTGCTCGCCGAGTGCCCCGGGCTGACCGTGCTCGCCACCAGCCGCGAACCGCTGGGCGTGCCCGGCGAGACGGTGCTGCCGGTCGAGCCGCTGCCCGATCCGGTCGCGCTGCGGCTGTTCGCCGAGCGCGCGGCCGCCGCCCGTCCAGGCTTCGACCCGCTGGGCGACCCGGAGGCCTGCGCCGAGATCTGCCGCCGGCTGGACGGGCTGCCGCTGGCCATCGAACTGGCCGCCGCCCGGCTGCGGGTGATGACCGCGCGTCAGATCGCCGACCGGCTGGACGGCCGGTTCGCGCTGCTCACCGCCGGCAGCCGCACCCTGCTGCCGCGCCAGCAGACGCTGCGCGCGGTGGTCGACTGGAGCTGGGACCTGCTGGGCAAGCGGGAGCGGGCGGTGCTGCGCCGGCTCGCGGTGTTCGCGGGCGGCTGGCAGCTGGAGGACGCCGAGGCGGTCTGCGCCGACGGCGTCGAGGTGGCCTCCGGCGAGGTCGCCGACCTGCTGCTGTCGCTGGTCGACAAGTCCCTGCTGGTGGCCGACCTGGACGGGGCCAGCCTGCCGCGCTACCGGATGCTGGAGACCATCCACGAGTACGCGACCGAGCGCCTCGCCGGGTCCGCCGCCGAGCGCGCCGCCACCGAGGCCCGCCACCTGGCGCACTTCCGGAGCATGCTCTCGCTCGCCGACGCGCAGATCCACGGCCCCCGGCAGCTGCACTGGCTGACCGTGATGGAGCGCGAGCAGGACAACGTCCGGACGGCGCTGCGCCGCGCCGTCGACCTGCGCGACGAGGAGCAGTCGCTGCTCATCGCCCTCGGCATGAGCTGGTACTGGTCGCTGCGCGGTTACAGCCTGGAGGCGCGCACCTGGTACAACGCCGTCGCCGCGCTCGGCCCGGACCCGTTCGCCCCGGACGCCCCGCAGCCGGTGCCGCTGAGCCGCAGCGTGCTCGCGTACGACCTGCCGCTGCCCGCGGGGGTGGTCGAGGAGGCCCGCCGGCTGCTCTCCATGTACCGGCTGATCGGCCTGTTCGAGGGCAACCTGGACGTCCTCGGCGATCCGGAGGCGATCGAGGTCGCCCAGCGGCTGATGGACGTCTACACCCCGGAGCTGCCGCAGTCCTACCGCTTCCCGGCGCTGATGCGGGTGTTCGGCGCCTTCCTGGCCGGCCGCCTGGACGTGATGAAGGACCTGCTGGACGACGCCGTGCGCGGCTGCGGGCAGCACGGCGGGCCGAGCGACCTGGCGTTCATCCTGCAGGTCCGGGCCAGGATGATGAACGACTGGCCGAGCGGCGCGGAGCAGAGCATCCGGGACGGCGCGCGTTCGCTGGAGCTGTACGAGCAGGCGGGCGACCTCTGGGGGATCTCCCAGGCGCTGTCCGCGCACGGCGAGTCGCTCTCCAACCGGGGCGAGTCCGCGGCCGCCGCGGAGGCGTACGCGCGGGCGATCGAGCTGATCGAGGAGCTCGGGGCGCACCTGGAGGTGCCGATCCTGCAGGTGAACCTGGGCACCGCCCTGCTGGAGCAGGACATGGACCGCGGCGAGCGGATCATCCGCCAGGCGCTGGCCTCCATCGAGACCCCGGGCCTCAACCAGTCCACCACCGGGGCGCTGATGTTCGGCCACCTGACGCTCTGCGGCATCCACGCCCAGCGCGGTGAGTTCGACCTGGCGCTGGCCGAGCTGGACGAGCTGGACACCGTCCGGGTGGGCGGCTTCGCGCCGAGCCTGGTGACCGGGATGCTGCTGAGTGCCCGGGGCTGGATCACGGCCCGGGCCGGGGATCCGGAGGCGGGGTTCGAGCTGCTGCGCGACGGCTGGCGGCAGCTGCGGGCGGTGACGGCGGCGAGCGGCTTCGCTGAGCACATGACGGTCATGGTGGTGCCCGCGGTGACGGCGGTGCTGTGCGCCTTCGCCCAGCGTGACCGGGATCTGGAGCGGGCCCGGGCGGCGGCCGTGCTGACCGGCGCGCACGGCGGGCTGAACGGCCCCAAGGGCGGCTTCCTGGACCGGGCCGAGCGGGCCCGCTCGGAGGCCGTCCTGCGGGAGCTGATGGGTGACACCGGGTTCGAGGAGACCCGGGAGGGCGGGGTCGGGATGACCCAGGAACAGGCCTTCGAGCTGCTGGAGTCGCTGATCGGCTAGCCCGCGCGGTGGGCTCGTGCGACCGGTGGGGCCGTACGGCCGGTGGGCCCGTGCGACCGGTGGGGCCGTGGGGCTGGTGGGCCCGTGCGACCGGTGGGGCCGTGGGGCCGGTGGGCCCGTGCGACCGGTGGGGCCGTGGGGCCGTGGGGCTGGTGGGCCCGAGGGGCCCGGGGCCGCGCCCCGCGGAGACCCCCCGCCCGCC
>NZ_JBEXWT010000015.1:0-133542 GCF_040629945.1 Kitasatospora sp. NPDC005856
GTGGCGGGTACGGCCGCCGCGGGCAGGGCCGCGGGCACGGGCGCCGGCGGCAGGGCGGGCGCGCCGCCGGCCAGCAGACCCAGCTGGTCGCGCATCAGGTCGGAGAACTGGCCGAGGAGCGCGAGCTGGCGCTCGATCAGTCCGGTGCCGTCGGTCACCGGCTGGGGCGCGACGGGGGCCGCCTGCGGCGCGGCGGGAGCGACGGGCACGGGCTGGTGGGTCGGCGCCGGCGCCTGGACGGCCGGGGCGGTCCGGAGGGCTGGGGCGGGATGTACGGGAACGGGCGCCGCAGGCACCGGGGCCTCGACCGCCGGAGCCGCGGCCGCCACCGGCGCGGGCACCGGTACTGCGGCGGGCTCGGGCTCCGTCACGGGCTCCGGCTCGGCGGCCGGCAGCAGCGTGGCCAGCACCGCCGGCTCCAGCCGGGAGGCGATCAGCCCGGCCAGCCGGGCCGGGGTGTCCGCCGCCTCGAAGAGCTCGCGCATCGACACCCGCACCCGGAACGCGCGCTCCAGGTCCCGGATCATGTTGATCATCGAGAGCGAGTCGGCGCCCAGGTCGAAGAACGGCTCGTCCGTCCCGACCGAGGCCTCGTCGTAGCCGAGCTGGCGGGCCGTCTGCTCGACGACCTGCCGCAGCACGGCCTGCTCGGCGAGCTCCTCGGGGCTCGGCGTCGGTGCGGAGGAAGGTGCGGCGGCCGGCGTCGCGGCCGGTGCGCTCTGCTGGGGTGGGTCCTGGCGCATGGCGGGGTCCTCGGTGGTGGGCCTGGCAGGGGCGGTGAACCAGTGGCGGCGGCGTTGGAAGACGGTGGTGGGCAGCGGGACGCGGCGGGCCGGTCCGTCCGGCCAGTCCCGGGCGGCGGCGAAGCGGGCCCAGTCGATCGGGACGCCGTACGACCACAGCGCGGCCGCGGCGGCGTCGAACTGCTGCTCCGGCGAGGCGCCGCGCCGGCCGCCGGCGACGAAGTGGCGCTGCGGCAGCTCCCGGCGGCCCATGCCGGTCAGCGTCGGGTGCGGGCCGATCTCCAGGAAGAGCTCGTGGTCCTGGCCGTCCAGGGCGGCGAGGACCTGGTCGAACCGGGCGGTCTCCCGGGTCTGACGGAGGAAGTACTCGGGCGTCGGGACGGTCCCGGGTGCCAGCACCTCGCCGCCGAGGTTGCTGACCAGCGGGACGGCCAGCGGCCGCAGCCGCAGCCGGGCCAGCTGGTCGCGGAAGGGGTCGAGCATCGGATCGAGCAGGCGGGAGTGGAACGCCCGGTCGGTGGCCAGGCGTTCGGGGGTGACCCCGTCGGCGGCCAGCACGGCCTCGGCGGCGGCGATCTCGCGCGGCGGGCCGGCCAGCACGCACTGGCCCTCGCCGTTCACCACGGCCAGGTCCACCCCGGGCAGCCAGTCACCGAGCCCGGTCAGCCGGTCCAGGCCGACCGGGACCACCGTCATGGCGCCCGGTTCGGTCAGCCGGTGCATCAGTCGGCCGCGCAGCGCGGTCAGGAACATCCCGTCGGCCAGGTCGAGCGCGCCGGCCGCGTGGAAGGCCGCGTACTCCCCGGCGCTGTGCCCGGCGACCGCCGCGGGACGCACCCCGAGCTCCTGCCAGAGCCGCAGGTAGGCTGCCTGGAGGGCGAACAGCGCGGGCTGCGCCGCCTCGGTGGTCCAGGTGGCGTCGGTACCCTGCGGGGCGGGGTCGAGCAGCAGCGGCAGCAGCGGCTCGTCCCAGCTCTCGCGGTGCAGCCGGTCGCACTCGTCCAGGACGGTGCGGAAGACCGGGAAGGCCCGGTACAGCTCGGCGGCCATGCCCCGGTACTGGGCGCCCTGGCCGGTGAAGAGCAGCACCGGCCGGACCTCGGCGCGGCCGGTCTCGCGGTGGGCCGCGGCGGCGATGGGCCGGCCCGCCAGGAAGGCGTCCAAGCCCTTGCGCAGGGCGGCCGGGTCGGGGCCGGTGACGGCCAGCCGGTGGCGCAGCGCGCGCCGGCCGGCGCCGAGGGTGAGCGGCAGGTCCCCGGGCGCGAGGGCGGGTTCGGCGTCGAGCCGGTCGCGGAGCAGCCCCGCCAGCTCGGTGAGGCTCTGGGCGGTGCGGGCCGACAGCGGCAGTACGGTCGGGGCCGGGCGCGGCGCGGGCACCGCGGCGGTGGCCGGGGCCTGCTCCAGCACCAGGTGGGCGTTGGTGCCGCCGACGCCCAGGGCGCTGACCCCGGCCCGGCGCGGGGTGGGGCCGTCCGGCCAGTCGCGGCGCTCGGCGGCGAGCCGGAACGGGCTGCCGTCCAGCTCCAGCGCGGGGTTGGGGCTGGTGAAGTTCACCAGCGGCGGGACGGTGCCGTGCCGCAGCACCAGCAGCGCCTTGATCAGGCCCGCCATCCCGGCGCAGGTGTCCAGGTGGCCGATGTTGGGCTTCACCGAGCCGAGCGAGCAGAACCCGGCGGCCTCGGTCCGGGCGCGGAACGCCTGGGCGAGCGCCCGGAACTCGATCGGGTCGCCGAGCGGGGTGCCGGTGCCGTGGGCCTCGATGTAGCCGATGCTCTCGGCGGGCACGCCCGCCAGGTCCAGCGCCCGGCCGACCACGGCCGCCTGGCCGTCCACGCTGGGCGCGGTGTAGCCGACCTTCCGGCCGCCGTCGTTGTTGACGGCCGAACCGAGGATCACCCCGTGCACGGTGTCGCCGTCGGCCAGCGCCCGGTCGAGGCGCTTGAGCAGGACGGCGGCGACGCCGTTGCCGCCGACCGTGCCGCCCGCGTCGGCGTCGAAGGCCCGGCAGGCGCCGTCGGGGGAGAGGATCGAGCCCTCCTCGTAGCGGTAGCCGGCGGCCTGCGGGATGTGCAGGGCGGCGGCCCCGGCGAGGGCCAGCTCGCAGTCACCCGCCAGCAGGGACTGCACGGCCAGGTGCACCGCGACCAGCGAGGTGGAGCAGGCCGTCTGCACGCCGATCGCGGGACCGGTGAGGCCCAGCCGGTAGGCGACCCGGGTGGCGGCGAAGTCCGCCTGGTTGCCGATCGCGGTCTGCAGCGCGGACACCGGTTCGGCCGGGTCGGCGGTGGCGGCCAGGGTGTGCTGGTAGTAGTTGCGCAGTGCGTACAGGGTCATCCCGGTGCCGGCGAAGACCCCGACCCGGCGTTCCGGGTCCGGTGCGTCGTAGCCGCCGTCCTCCAGGGCCTGGCGGCAGATCTCCAGCAGCAGGCGCTGCTGCGGGTCCATCAGCGCGGCCTCGGCGCCGCTGATGCCGAACGCCTCGGCGTCGAAGTGGTCGACGTCGGTGAGCGCGCCGGTGACCGGGACGAAGTCGGGGTGGCGGTACTCCTCCGGGTGCAGTCCGGCGGCCGCCAGCTCCTCCTCGGTGAAGCGGGTGGTGCTCCGGACGCCCTCGACGATGTTCCGCCAGTACTGCTCGGGGGTGTCGGCGCCCGGCAGCCGCAGCGCCAGGCCGACGATCGCCACCCGGCGGTCGTCGCCGGGCCCGGTGACGGGCGCGTGGAGAGCGGCGGCGGGCGTGGCCGGTTCGGCGGCCAGGTGCTCGATCAGGGCGTCCACGGTGGGGTGGCGGAACAGCTCGGTGGGTGCCGGGGGCGTGGGCAGCGCGGCGCTGAGTGCCCCGTGCACGCGCATCAACTGGAGCGAGCCGATGCCGAGTTCGGCCAGTGGGCGGCCCGGGTCCAGCGGGGTGTCGAGGACGGACTCGAAGGCGTCCAGGACGAGCCGGCGCAGCCCGGAGGGCGCGGTGGGCCCGGGGCCCGGGGTGGTCCGTGCGGCGGGCCGGTCTCCCGGCGCCGGCGTGGACGGCGTGGACGGGGTCTCGGCGGCGGTCACCGGGCGGGGCGCGGTGGCGAGCAGCCGGCGCCGGGCGGCGGGGGAGCTCGGGTCCGGGCCGGCGTACCGGTGGCCCGGGGCGCCGGCCAGCAGCAGGGCGGCCAGCCGGCGGCCGTGCGCGGCGCTCAGTACGGCGATGCCCCGTCCGGCGGCGGCCTGCTCGTTCTCCGTGTCGCGGTTCATGCCGATCCCGCTCCACAGGCCCCAGGAGATCGTCCAGGCCGGGGTGCCGGTCTCCCGGCGCATCCGCTCGACGGTGCTCTCCAGGTAGCGGTTGGCGGCGGCGTACCCGGTGGAGCCGACCGCCTCCTGGAGGCCGATCATCGAGGAGAAGGCGACGAACTGGGCGCCGGGGCGCTGCTTGACCAGCTCGATGAGGTGGTCGGTGCCCTCGGCCTTGGTCCGGACGGCCTCGCGCCAGCCCTCGGTGTCCGTGTCGGCGAGGAGCGCGAGCCGGTAGCCGCCGGCCAGGTGGAGCACGCCGTCCAGCGGAGCCTGCCACTCCCGCTCGGCCGCGGCGACGGCCTCCGCCAGTTGCCGACGGTCCGTCACATCCGCCTGGCGGTAGCTGACCTGACCGCCCTGGGCGGCCAGTCGGCGCAGCGCGGCCCGGCGTTCGGCCGCCTCGGCGGTCGGGGCGTCCAGGTCGCTCCGGCCGACGATCAGCAGCCGGGAGCCGTACTCGCGCAGCAGCCCGGGCAGCAGCTCGGCGGCGATCCCGCCGAGGCCGCCGGTGACGAGGTAGCGGGCGCCGGGGGTGAGCAGCGAGCAGCCCGCCCCGGCCGGTTCGGAGGCGGCCTCGGCCGCTTGCAGCCGGGGGACCCAGGGGCGGCCGGCGCGCCAGGCGGATTCGGGTTCGGGCCGGGTGTCGGTGAGCAGGGCGAGCAGGGCGGCGGCCTGCTCCGCGACCGGCGTGTCGCCGGGCAGGTCGAGGTGCCGGGCGGCGGGCACCAGCTGCTCGGCCCGCGCTCCGGCGGTCAGTGTCGCGGTCAACGCGGCCCTCGGCCGGGGGAGTTCACCGGGGAGGACGGCGTGCAGCCCGGCGCTGACCGAGACCAGCTCGCGGACCGGGGCCCGCGCCGGGAGCGCCCGGAGCAGGGCGAGCAGTGCCTCGTCCGGCTGGGCCGGCCCGTCGGACGTCGCGCTCCACAGGTAGACCAGCCGGTCGGTCGGCCGGTCCCCGAGCGTCCGCAGCCAGTCCTCGGGGTCGGTGGTCGGCGGCCGGTCGACCACCAGGGCGTTCGGCAGGGCGGCGGCCATGGCCTCGGTGAGGGTGCCGGGGCCGGAAGGGCCGAGCAGCAGGATCGTTTCGTCAGCGAGTGGAGCGGCCGTGGCCTCCGGAACCGGGCGGGGTTCCCAGCCGAGCTGCCGCACGCAGTCCGGCAGCGTCCGGGCGTTGGCCTCGGCCAGGTCCAGGGCCACGATGTGGTCGTCGAGTTCGCCGTCCAGCAGCCGGCGGCGCAGCGCGGTGCGCTGGATCTTGCCGCTGGTGGTGCGGGGGAAGTCGGCCGCCGGGACGGGCAGCACCAGGGCGGGCGCCGGCTGCCGGCGGGCCGCCAGTAGCTGCCGCACCTCGGCGGCGACGGGCGGCGCGGGGGCGTCCGGATCGCTCGGGACGTAGGCGATCACCAGCTGCTCGGTGCCGGTGCGCTCGTCCGGCACCCCGAAGGCCGCGACGTGCCCGGAGCGCACCCCCGCCACGGTGGCCACCACGTCCTCCAGCTCGTGGCAGAAGTAGTGCACCCCGTTGACGATGATGATCTCCTTGCGACGGCCGGTGAGCACCACCTCGCCGTCGGCCAGGAAGGCGAGGTCCCCGGTGTCGAACCAGTCGTCGCCGACGAAGGCCTCCTGGTTGGCGGGCGGGTTGTTCAGGTACCCCGGCGTCACCCGGCCGGAGCGGACCTGGAGCCGGCCGACCCAGTGCTCGGGCAGCACCCGTCCGTCGTCGTCGGTGACCCGCATCCGGGTGCCGGGCGCGGGCCGGCCCATGCTGAGGAAGGCGGTGCCGCGCTCGGCCGAGTCCGGGTCGACGGGCTCCAGCCGGCCGCTCAGCGAGTCGGTGCGCACCAGTCGGCGGGCGCCGTCCTCGTGGTAGCGCTTGTAGGTGATCACCGTGCAGGTCTCGGCCATGCCCCAGCCCAGCAGCAGGTGCTCCGGGCGGATGCCGAACGGGGCGGTGGCGGCCAGGAACTCGTCCAGCACCGCCTCGGTGCACTGCTCTCCGGCGTTGATCAGCGACTTGACCGCGGACAGGTCCCAGTGGCGTGCGGGTCCGGCCGCCCGGACGGCCTCGGCGACCAGCCGGAAGCCGAAGTTGGGGGACCAGGAGTGCGCCGCCCCGTAGCGCTCCAGCGCGTCCAGCCAGACCAGCGGGTCGGCGAGCACGAGTTCGGTGGGCACCTGCACCTGGTCGGCGGCCAGCACCACGTCGCGCAGGTGGAACATCAGCAGTCCGGCGACGTGGTCCAGGGGCAGCCAGTTGACCGTGGTGTCGCCCGGGTCGCAGCCCTGGGAGACGGCTCCGGCCACGTACTCCAGGATGCCGCGGTGGGTGATCTGCACCGCCTTGGACCGACCGGTGCTGCCGGAGGACAGCTGGAGGATAGCGACGTCGCCGGGGACGGGGGCGTGCTCGGCGGCCGCGGGCCGGTCGCCGTCGGCGGGCCGGTCGACGGCGATCACCCGCAGGCCAGGCGCCGGGTACAGTTCCCCGAGCCGCTCCAGTCCGGCCACGGCCGGCCCACAGGCGAGCACCGGCGGCTCCTCCAGGGTCTGCCAGGCGTGCCAGAGCTTCTCCAGCACGGGGTTGCGCTCGTGGTAGTCCGGTGGGCGGGCCACCGTCACCGGCTGCACCCCGCCCAGCAGGCAGGCCCACACGGTGGGGAAGTAGAGCTCCGGCTCCGGGACCTGGAGGATCACCCGGTCCCCGGCCCGCACTCCGGATGAGGCGAGGGTGGCGAGGATCTCGCGGGCCCTGGCGAGGAGTTGACGGTACGTCAGGCGGGTGGCATCGCCGCCCGCCCGGACCAGGTGCAGCCCCCGGTCGGGGTGCAGGTCGGCGGCGCGCAGCAGTGCCTCGGGCAGCGTCCGGGGGGCGTCCGGCGCGGGGGCGGGCAGCGGGGCGCCGACGGCCTCCGTCCCGGGGCCCGCGGGTGAGGCCGTCGGCTCCGCCGGGGCGGAGCCGGCCGTCGCCGACGCCTCACCGAACGGGCGCCAGCGGTCGGTGAGTTCACGCAGGTGGCGCAGGGCGGGGCCGGGCGCGGCCGGCGCCCGGGTGAGCGCCGCGGCCAGGGCGGCCGCGTCGGGTTCGCCCTCGGGGGTGCGGACGATGCCGTCCAGGAGGTGCACCTCGGCGCTCGGGTCGGCGTCCAGCAGGGCGGCAGCGGCCCGGCGGCGCAGGGCCTCGGGATCGCCGTCGACGGCGGGCACCAGGTAGGCCAGCAGGCCGGGGCGGCCGTTCTCGTGCTCGACGGGGAGCAGCGCGCAGTCGGCGATCTCGGGGCGCAGCAGCAGTCGGGCTTCCAGGGTGCGCAGCCGGCCGTGGTCGGGACCGGTGGGGCTCATGAGGTTCGGCACCTTTCGGATCGGTGCCGGGGCGCGGGTGTGGGCCGCCCCGGGGCAGGGAGGGGAGCGGAGACGGGTGTCGCGTTACAGCGTGGGGGCGCGGGAGTGGTGCGAGTGGTCGGTGACGCGGTGCGGTGCGGGGCCGCCGGGGCGGTGCGGAGGTCGGTGGGCGGGCCGCTCAGCGGCGGCGGCGGGTGCGGGCGACCAGCACCAGGAAGGCGAGCGCCAGCACGATCGGGACGGCGTGCGAGACGCCGACCACGGTCAGCGGGCTGAGCAGCGTGAGCAGCGAGCCGCTCAGCAGCATCCCGGTGCCCATGCCGACGTTCTCGGCGGAGGCGAGGATGCCGAAGGCCTCGCCGCGCCGCTCGTCGGCGAGCGCCTGGATCCGGGTGGTGTAGGAGATCTCGGTGAAGCCGTCGCCGAGGCCGGCGCCGATCGCGACCAGCAGGAAGAGCGGGGTCGGGAGGTCGGTGAAGATCAGGATGAAGCAGGCGGACATCAGGCAGGTGCCCAGTGCGAAGCCGCGCTCGCCTGGCTCGATGCCCCGGCGCAGCATGAACCGGGAGACGAGTTGCTGGGCGCAGAGGTTGCCGATGGCCCAGGTGGCCCAGAAGGTGCCGAGCAGTGCGGCCGGGTTGCCGGGGGAGGACTGGTTGGCGAAGACCGGCAGGCTGATGTTGTGGGCGGCGGAGCCGAAGGCGTCCAGCAGCCGGATCCCCGCCATGGCGCCCACCACCGGAGCGGCCCGCAGGACGACCAGTGCCTGCCACCGGGGCGCGCGCTTCCCGGTCTTCGGCGCGGGTTCGTCCGGCTGGGCCGCGGGCTCCTCCGCCGGTGCGGACCGGGTGGGCAGGGGCAGCCGGATCACCAGTGCCCCGAAGAGGACGAAGCTGGCCGCGTCGATGAGCAGCGCGGCCCGGAACCCGGCCCAGGCCACCACCACGCCGGCGGAGGCGAAGCCGAGCACCATCGCGGTGGAACGGCAGCTCGCCATCAGGCTGTTGGCGCGGGCGCGGCGCCCGGCGCCGACCATCTCGGGGATGCTGGTCCGCAAGGAGACGGCGGCCACCGCGGCGGCGCCGCCGAGGACCACGGCGAGCGGGTAGAGGACGGGGATGCGCAGCGAGGCCGGGACGAGGGCGACGACGACCAGTGCCAGCGCCTGGGCCAGGGCACAGCCCGTCATCAGCCTCCGGCGCTCCAGCCGGGCCACCAACCGCCCGGCGACCAGCCCGCCGACGACGCCCCCGCCCAGCCGCAGGACCAGGTACCCGGCCGTGCCGAGGGCGTTCCCGGCGGCCTCGTAGGCGAACAGGCTCAGCGCTACCAGGTCGAGCTGGCTCCCGTACGTGTTCAGGGCGTCGCCTGCGGCCAGCCGGTAGAAGACCCGGGGCAGCTTGCTCGCGGCCTGGTGCGGTGCTTCCAATGCGGTGTCCGGCACCGTGATCCCCCCGGGCGCGCCACATATGGCGGTTCAGTGTGACATTGCACCGCAATTTAGAGGGTGAACGGGCGCCAGATCAATGCTTAGATCATTTCCTGTCCAAAAGATCGTGAACTAGGCCGACTTGCTGTCATCTTTCGCGCCACCCTGGCCAGTTGTTGGCGTACGGACGGGCGGGACGGTCGGCCCGGGGTGGTCGGTGCGGGATCGGCGGGCGCGTGACGGCCGGCGTGGGGGTCAGCGGCGGCCGAACAGCCTGCCGAACCAGCCCTTGCCGGCCCGGCCCTGCGCGGCGCAGTCGCACCGGGCGGACTTGGGCACCCCGGCCAGGACCTGCTCCACGTGCATCCCGCACCCGGCGAAGGTCGGCTTCCCGCAGGTGCGGCAGGCGACTCGTCGGCACATCTCGTACTCCGTTCTCCGGGCCCCCAGGGGGCGGGGCCACTCCGCCAATATACCCCACCCCGTATTCATGATGTCGGATTCGTCCTGCCGCCGGAGTCGGAGCGGCGGCAGGACGGCGCCGGTGCGGGAAGGAAAAGGGGCGTGAGGAGGGGCGTCAGGCCGTGTCGGGCCGGGCCGGCGGAATCGCGTAGGTCAGCGTGGCGCTGGCCACCAGGACGTCGTCGGCATCCAGCAGCTCGGCCAGGACCACGCACAGCCGGCGCCCGAACTTGGCCGTCCTGGCCCGCACCCGCAGGGCCCCCGGCCGCGGCCGGTTGAGGAAGCTGATCTGCAGCGAGCTGGTCAGCGCCATCAGGGTTGGTCCGAGCCGGGCGTTGATCAGGAGGAACGCTGCCAGGTCGCACAGTCCGGCCTGCTCCGGGCCCGACACGGTGCCGCCCGGGCGGGTGCGCAGCCGGTCGCCGTCCACCGCCATGGTCAGGGCGTGGCCGTCCACCTCGGTCACCCGGCAGGCGGCGTAGTCGGGGAACTGGTCGGTGATCAGCTCATTGAGCCGCTCGGGGCCCAGGAGGACGTCGACGGTGGCGACCGCCGTGTTCGAGTCGGTGGTCATGGCGCTCAGCGTAACCGTCGGCCCGGCGGTACGCCCGGAGTGGTCCAGGCCTGCTTCCGGCCAGCTTCGTTTGCCGTGGTCACCCGCCAAGATCCTTGACGGGAAAGGAAATTGCGCATGTCGTGCGGATGTCATGGTGGCCGGAACCAGCCGCTCCGGCGGTGCCCGGTGGCCGAATCCGCTCGGCTCGATTCGTGAGGGACCTTGTTCGGCCCAAAAACCAGCACCTACGCTCCGAGGCAGTTGAGCGGAGCCGCTGCGAAGCTCCGCCGGCCGCTGGGGGGCGGCGTCCTTTTCCTTGTGGTCGTCATCGAGGGCCTCGGTGAAGCCGCCCCGGCCGCTCACGCCCGACCATGTCCTGCTTCAGGGTCCTGCTTCAGAAACGGGGTGTTGTGCCATGGGGATTTCCATTTCGGACGACGAGGCGGTGGTGGTCCGCACTCCCGACGAGTTCCTGGCGATGCCGGAGGAGTACCGGGAGATCGCGATCCGCGGCATGGTGGTCAACACCGAGGGCGAGCTCTCCGGCGGTGACGACTACGTGCAGGTCTTCCTGCCGCTGGCTCCCGACGCGGAGGAGCGGCAGGTCTGCGCCGAGCGTGCCGCCGAGGAGTACGACCACTACAAGATCGGCAAGCGGGTCCTCGCCGAGATCGGCGTGGACACCGGCTACATGGAGAAGCAGACCCTGGCCGAGCGGAACCTGTTCCGCGCCCAGGAGTTCCACAACTGCACCACCTGGGCCGAGCGCGGGATCTTCTCCTACATCGGGGAGGAGACGGCCATGGTGATGATCTCCGAGTTCGCGCAGAGCAGTTACCGGCCCTGGGCCGACGCGGTGCGCACGATCGTCCTCGACGAGAAGGTGCACATCGCCCACGGCGCCCGGGTGTGCCGCAACCTCGCCGCCACCGACGACGGCCGCGAGCAGCTCCAGCAGGCCCTGGACCGGCTCTGGCCGACCTTCATCCGGATCTTCGGCAGCCCGCGCTCCGAGCGCGCCAGGCTGGCGGTCCGCTTCGGCCTGCGGCAGACCACCAACGGCCAGGCCTGCGACCTGTGGCGGGAGAAGGTCACCCCGCGCATCAAGAACCTGGGTCTGCGCCTCCCGGAGTAGCAGTCGCAGCAGCACGCCTATCCCGCGACTCCCGAGGAGCCCACCGTCATGGCAACACCCGTCACCATCGAACGACGCCCGCTGAGCCGGCGCGAGGCCAAGGTGCGCACCGCCGAACTCATCGCCGACCGGCCCGACCTGGCCGAACGCCTGCACCGGCTGCGCCGGTTGGGGCGAGAGGTCCGCTCCTGCGAGGTCCACCTCACCAACACCTGCAACATCCGCTGCAAGGGGTGCTGGTACTTCGAGGGCGGCTTCGACACGGCCGTCAAGGAGCTGTCCGACCTGGACCGCATCCGGGCCTTCGCCCGCAAGCTCGCCGACGACGGCGTCAACCAGGCCACCCTGATCGGCGGCGAGCCCACCCTCGTCCCGCGCCGGGTCGAGGCCTTCGTCGAACAGCTGCCGTACATCACCATCTCCACCAACGGCCTGCGTCCGATGCCCAAGCAGGGCTTCGAGAAGATCGCCATCGCGGTCAGCATCTTCGGCGGCGGCCCGCTCGACGACGACCTGCGCGCGATCCGGGTCAACGGCTCCAAGTTCACCGGCCTGTTCGACACCGCGCTCTCGCACTACCGCGACGACCAGCGGGTGCTGTTCATCTACGCGCTCGCCGAGGCCGGGGTCGAGCACATCGAGCCCACCGTGCGGAAGATCGCCGAGAACGGCAACATCGTCACCTTCAACTTCTACAGCGAGCACGGCACCGAGACCCCGCTGAAGATCGCCAACGAGCAGCGGGTGCTGGACGAGGCGCAGCGGGTCAAGGAGCTGTACCCGCACGCGGTGGTGAGCCACCCGTACTTCATCGAGACCCTGGTGACCGGCCGGACGCACTGGGGAGGCCGGTTCGGCTACGACGTCTGCCCCAGCCTCAGTGTCGACGCCCCCGAGCACGAGGACCGCGTCGCCAACGGCAACCCGGTCATCCCCGGCTTCAACGTGTGGGGCGCCGACTACGAGTCGCTCCAGTTCTGCTGCACCTCCGGCGACTGCGGCGGCTGCCGGGACAGCCAGGCCGTCTACAGCTGGCTGGTGGTCAGCGCCAACCGCTTCCTGGACGACGCCGCCCGGCTGGAGCAGTGGCTGGACATCGCCGAGAGCTACTGGCGGCAGTGGCACTGGGCCCCGTACCACGCCACCAAGGCCGGCTCCACGGCCTGAGCCCGCCGCCCCGGCCGCACGTCACACCCACCGCCGGCACGTCATGCGCACCGCCCGCTCGCCGTACGCACCGCCGGCACGCCGTACGCACCGCCCGCACGTCCCCCGCACCGCCACCGCCGCCCCGCGCGGACGAGGAGAGCCATGCCCGACACACTGGACCGCACCGCCATCGAGAACTTCGTCGTCGACGCCCTGGTCGACCTCGGCGTCGAACGCGAGGGCATCGTCGACGACGCCTTCCTGGACGAGCTGGAGATCGACTCGCTCGACATGGTCGAGCTCAGCCAGTCCATCCGCAAGCAGCTGGGCATCCCGGTGAAGCCCAAGGACTTCGACCAGCTGTACACCGTCGGCGAGGTGCTCGCCCTGTGCCGCCGCAAGGCCGGTCTGGAGTGAGTCCCAGGGCCGTCGTCACCGGCCTGGGCGCGGTGACCCCGCTGGGAGTGGGCGCCGACGAGCTGCACCGGCGCGCGGTGGCCGGCGAGAGCGGGCTCGCCGACGGGCTCGGGCTGTGCCGGGACTTCCGGCCCGCCGACCACCTGTCGCGCCAGCAGATCCGCCGCACCGACCGCTTCACCCAGCTCGCGCTCGCGGCCGCCGGCGAGGCCCTGGCCCAGGCGGGATGGACGGACGGCCCGCCGCCCTACCCCGCCGAGCGGGTCGCCTGCGTGGTCGGCTGCGCGCTCGGCGGGACGGCGAGCTTCGAGAGCCAGGCCGAGGTGCTCCGGCAGCAGGGCGGGGAGTTCGTCTCCCCGCTCATGGTGCCCGCCATGATGGCCAACGCCGCGGCCTCGCAGATAGCCCAGCGGTACGGCTTCCGGGGCGAGGCGCTCTGCCTCGCCTCGGCCTGCAGCAGCGCGACCCAGGCGATCGGCACCGCCCTGCTGCTGCTCGCCGCCGGCGCGGCCGACGCGGTGGTGGTCGGCGGCGCCGAGGCGTCCACCTCCGACCTGGTGCGGGCCGCCTTCCGGACCGCCGGCGCGCTGTCCGAGAGCGGGCGCTCGGTGCCCTTCGACCGCGACCGGGACGGCCTGCTGATCGGCGAGGGCGCCGGGATCCTGGTGCTGGAGACGGGGGCCGGCGCCGCCGCCCGGGGCGCCACCGTGCTTGGCGAGGTGCTCGGCTACGGCGCCACCTGCGACGCCCACCACCTCACCGCCCCGGACCCGACCGGCGAGCCCGCGGCCCGCGCCGTCACCCTGGCGCTCGACGCGGCCGGCGTCACCCCCGGACAGCTCGGCTACCTCAACGCCCACGGCACCGGGACCGTCCTCAACGACCGGTCGGAGTGCGAGGCGCTGCGGCTGGCGCTCGGACCGGCCCTGGAAGCGATCCCGCTCTCCTCCACCAAGTCCTGCACCGGCCACCTCTTCGGCGCGGCCGGCGCGGTCGAGGCCATCGCCACCCTGCAGGCGCTGCGCCACGCCACCGCCCCGCCCACCGTCGGGCTGCGCGAGCCCGACGAGAAGCTCGGCCCGCTGAACCTGATCCACCGCGCCACCGCGCTCGCCGCCCCCACCCTGCCCGGCGGCCGCCGGGCAGGACTCTCCACCTCCTTCGGGTTCGGCGGACACAACGCGGCCCTGGTGCTGGCGGCGGCCGACGCGCCCGGTACGACGAAAGGCCAGGAGTGATGCTCGGCTTCCACGGACGCCGCTATCTGATCACCGGGGTGCTCAACCAGGACTCCATCGCCTGGCACACCGCCAGGGCGCTCCAGGAGGCCGGCGCGGAGGTCCTGCTCACCGGCTTCGGCCGGGCCCGGCGGATCACCGAGAAGGCGGCGAGCGTCCTGCCCCGCCCCACCGAGGTGCTGGAGCTGGACGTCACCCGCCCCGAGGACTTCGCCCGGCTGGTCAAGGAACTGGAGCAGCGCTGGGGCGGGGTCGACGGCGTGCTGCACGCCGTCGCCGCCGCCCAGCAGACCGCGCTGAGCGGCAACTTCCTCACCACCCCGCCGGAGGCCGCGGGCCTCGCGCTGCGCACGGCCGCCGTCTCCCTGCACTCGCTGGCCACCGCGCTCGCCCCGCTGCTCACCGCGGACGGCCGGCGCGGCAGCGTCGTCGGGCTGGACTTCGACGCCTCCGGCGCCTGGGCCGGCTACGACTGGATGGGCGTGAGCAAGGCGGCGCTCGGCGCGGTCTGCCGCTACCTGGCGATGTACCTCGGCCCGTCCGGCATCCGGGTCAACCTGGTGGCGGCCGGCCCGGTGGAGACCGTCGCCGGGCAGGCGATCAGCACCTTCGACCGGATCGCCGACCGCTGGCAGGCCGAGGCCCCGCTCGGCTGGGACCGCACCGACCCGGCGGTGGTGGTCGGACCGGTGCTGTTCCTGCTCTCCGACCTCGCCGCCACCGTCAGCGGGGAGATCCTGCACGCGGACGGCGGGATGCACGCCGTCCGGATGGGCACCGGCCCGGCCTTCGCGGAAGGAGGCGCGGCATGACGGCCGCCATCGTGGGCGTGGGCGCCGCCCTGCCCGAACGCGTCGTCCCCAACGCGTACTTCGAGCGGATCGGTGCCTCCCCGGAGTGGATCGTCAAACGGACCGGCATCGAGGAGCGCCGCTTCCTCGCCCCGGACGGCCGGCTGGCCGACCTCGTGGTGGCCGCCGCCGAACAGGCGCTGCGCGCCTCCGGCCGCACCGCCGCGAGCATCCGGCACGTGGTGGTCGCCACGATCACCCCCGACCGGGTCACCCCCGGGGTGTCGGTGGAGGTCGCCGCCCGGCTCGGCATGCCGCAGGCCACCGCCTTCGACCTGCACGCGGCCTGCGCCGGCTTCGTCTACGGCCTGGACCACGCCGCCGCGCTGATCGAGACCGGCCGGGCCGAGGCGGTGCTGGTCTGCGGCGCCGACGCGCTGACCCGGATCACCGACCACGAGGACCGCGGTACCGCGGTGCTGCTGGCCGACGGAGCCGGCGCCGCCGTGGTCGCCGACGTGCCCGGCGCGCCCGAGCCGTGCTTCTCGCTCGGCAGCGACGGAGAGCAGATCCCGCTGCTCTACGCCGACCGGGAGGACCGCAAGCTGCGGATGGACGGCCGGGAGGTGTTCGACCACGCGGTGGAGAAGATGTCCGCCGCCACTCGGGAGGTGCTCGCCAGGCGCAGCCTGACCTGCGAGGACCTCGACCTGTTCGTCGCCCACCAGGCCAACGCGCGGATCGTGCGCGCGGTCGGCAAGGAGGTGGGGCTGCCGCCCGAACGGCTCTACCTGAACGTCCACCGGGTCGCCAACACCTCGGCGGCCTCGATCCCGCTGGGGCTGACCCACGCCCGCGAGGAGGGCCTGCTGGACGGCCCGAAGCTGCTGGGCCTCGCCGCGTTCGGCGCGGGCATCACCTGGGGCGCCGGGGTGATCGGCTGGCGGCCGGGTGCCGGCGCCGGCGGGGAGGGGCGGAGGTGAAGACGCCCCGGTTCCCCGTGATCGCCGAGATCGCCGCGCCGGACGGGGCCCGGCTCACCGTCCGGGCACTGGCCCGGCCCGAACCGGCCGCCCCGGTGGTGGTCGTCCTGCCGGCGATGGGAACGGCCGCCCGGCACTACACCCCGCTGGTCCGCGCCCTGCACACGGCGGGCCTGAGCGTGGCCACCTGCGATCTGCGCGGCCACGGCGAGAGCCGGCCGGTGCCGCGGCGCGGGATCTCCTTCGGCTTCCGCGAGCTCGTCGAGCACGACTTCGGGGCGGTGCTCGACGCGGTCGCCGAGGCGTTCCCGGGCGCGCCGCGCCTGCTGCTCGGGCACAGCCTGGGCGGTCAGCTGGGCCTGGTGCACTGCGGCGTGTACCGGCCCCGGCTCGCCGGAGCGGTGCTGGTGGCCAGCGGATCGGCCTGGTACCGGACCTTCGGCCCACGGGCGGGCCTGCGGCGGCTGGCGCTGAGCCAGTTCTCGGTCGTCGCCTCGGCGGTGGTCGGCCACTGGCCGGGCGAGCGGTTCGGCTTCGGCGGGCGCGAGTCGGCCCGGCTGATGCGGGACTGGGCGCGGCAGATGCGCACCGGCCGCTACCGGGTGCGCGGAGCGGTCGCCGACTACGAACGGGCGCTGGCCCGGGTCGACCTGCCGGTGCTGGCCGTGGACGTGCAGGGCGACGAACTGGCGCCGCCGCGGGCCGTGGACCACCTGTGCGCCAAGCTGCCCCGGGCCCGGGTGGAGCGCTGGAGCTACACCGCCGAACAGGCGGACGGCCGCCCGCTGGACCACTTCCGCTGGATCCGGCACAACCGCGGGCTGGTGGAGCGGATCGCCCCCTGGCTGCTCGCCGCGGCCGAGGGCGCCCGCGAGGGCGCCGCGTCGCAGCGCGGCGCCCACCCGACCGCATGAGGACCAGACCGAGCCCCGCCGCCCCGAGGAGCGTCCGCATGTCCGCCGTCCCCACCCCGTCCGACAGAAGCGCCGACGATCCGTACGGTCCGGCCGCTCTCCCGTACGGCATTCCCGATCTGCTCACCGCGACCGCCGCGCGCTGCCCGGAGCACCCCGTCCTGCGGCTGGACGAGGAGGTGCTGAGCTTCGCCGACCTGGACGCGCGCAGCGCCCGGGCCGCGCACTGGCTGGCCGCGCTCGGCGTCGCGCCCGGAGACCGGGTGGCCGTGCTGCTGCCCAACGTGCCGGAGTTCGCGGTGCTGTACTACGGCATCCTGCGCGCCGGGGCGGTGGTCGTCCCGATGAACCCGCTGCTGAAGGCCCGGGAGATCGAACACTGCCTCGCCGACGCCGGGGCCGCCGTGCTGCTCGCCTGGCACGCGGGCGCCGAGCAGGCGGTCGAGGGTGCGCGGCGCACCGGCACCCGGCTGGTCCCCGTCGAGCCCTCCGTCCTCGCCGCGACGCTCGCGCGGCAGCCGGACGGGCTGCCGGGGACCGGGGGACGCGGGGGAGAGGACACCGCGGTCATCCTCTACACCTCCGGCACCACCGGGGTGCCCAAGGGCGCCGAACTGACCCACCGCAACATCGTGTGCAACGTCCGGGCCGGCGTCCGGGTGCTGGGGATGGTCGAGCGGGACGTGGTCTTCGGCGGGCTGCCGCTGTTCCACTCCTTCGGCCAGGTGATCGGCCTCAACTGCGCGGTGGCGGTCGGGGCGTGCATGACCCTGGTGCGGCGCTTCGACCCGCTGGTCGCGCTCTCGGTGATCCAGCGCGACCGGGTGAGCGTCTTCCTCGGCGTCCCGACCATGTACACCCTGATGCTGACCCACCCGCAGCGCGCCGGGCACGACGTCTCCTCGCTGCGGGTGTGCCTGGGCGGCGGCGCGTCGATGCCGCCGGAGGTGCTGCGCGGCTTCGAGACCGACTTCGACTGCGTGGTGCTGGAGGGCTACGGGCTGTCCGAGTCCTCGCCGCTGGCCTGTGCCAACCGCAGCGACCGGGAGCGGATCGCGGGCACCATCGGCATCCCGATCGAGGGGGTGCGGATGCGGATCGTCGACGAGTCGGGCAGGGAGGTGCCGGACGGCACGGTCGGCGAGGTGGTGATCCGGGGCCACAACGTGATGAAGGGCTACTGGCGCCGCCCGGACACCACCGCGCGGACCGTCCGGGACGGCTGGCTGCACACCGGGGACCTCGGCACCCGCGACGAGCGGGGCGACTTCCGGATCGTCGACCGCCGCAAGGACGTCATCATCCGCGGCGGCTTCAACGTCTACCCGAGGGAGGTGGAGGACGTGCTGTACGAGCACCCGGCGGTCGCCGAGGCCACGGTGATCGGCGTTCCCCATCCCACCCACGGCCAGGAGGTGGCCGCCGCCGTGGTCCTGCGCGAGGGAGCCTCGGCGACCCCGGAGGAGATCCGCGGATTCGTCCGGGAGCGGGTGGCCCCGTTCAAGTACCCGCGGCTGGTCTGGACGGTCGACGCGCTGCCCAAGGGGTCGACCGGGAAGATCCTCAAGCGTGAGGTCGTCGTGCCCGAGGGGGAGTTGAGCCGGCTCGGGAGCTGAGCGGGCCAGGGAACCCGGGCGGGCCCGGAGCCGGGCGGGCCCCGGAGGGTCGGGCGGCCCGGTCGGGCCGCCCGGGGTGGTCAGACCACCCGCCGCATCCAGCCGTGGACGTCCTCGGCGCGCCCGTACTGGATGTCCAGCACGTGCTCGCGGATCGCGAGGGTCTGCTTGCCCGGCGAGCCGTTGCCGATGGTGAACTCGTAGCCCTCGCCCTTGAATCCGACGATCGGGGTGACCACCGCGGCGGTCCCGGCGGCGAACACCTCGGTGATCGTGCCGTCGGCGGCACCGGCCCGCAGCTCGGAGAGGGTGATCGAGCGCTCCACCGGGGTCAGCCCGAACTCGCCCGCCAGGGCCAGGATCGAGTCCCGGGTGACTCCGTCGAGAATGTTGCCGAGCGCGGGGGTGACCAGCTCGTCGGCCGAGGTGACCAGGCACAGGTTCATCGTGCCGGACTCCTCCAGGTCGCCCTCGCCGCCGGTGTCGTCCAGGAACAGCACCTGGTCGCAGCCGTGCTCGCGGGACTCCAACTGCGCGGCCAGGCTGGAGGCGTAGTTGCCGCCGCACTTGGCGGCGCCGGTGCCGCCCCGCCCGGCGCGGGTGTAGTTGCTGCTGACCCAGAGCGTGATCCCGGTGACGCCGCCGGCGAAGTACGGTCCGGCCGGGCTGGCGATGACCGAGTAGGCGATCTGCTCGGCGGGCCGGACGCCGAGGAAGGCCTCCGAGGCGAACATGAACGGCCGCAGGTAGAGGCTCTTCTCGTCGGCGGAGTCCGGCACCCACGCCTCGTCCGCGCGGACCAGCTCCTCGACGCTGGTGAGGAAGTCCTCCTCCGGCAGCACCGGCAGGGCGAGCCGCTCGGCGGAGCGGGCGAAGCGGCGGGCGTTGAACTCCGGGCGGAACAGCCAGACGCTGCCGTCGGCGTGGCGGTAGGCCTTCAGCCCCTCGAAGATCTCCTGGGCGTAGTGCAGCACGGCCGCGCTCGGGTGCAGCGAGTACGGGGCCAGCGCGGAGACCTTGCGGTCGTGCCAGCCTTCGGCGGGCGTCCAGGTGGCGGTGGCCATGTGGTCGGTGAAGTACTTGCCGAACCCCGGTGCGGCGAGGACGGTGCGTCGCTCCTGCTCGGAGACGGGATCGGTCCTCCGGACCAGAGGGAAACCTCGACTCATCGTCAACTCCTCAACACCGCTGTGGAATCTGTGCGAACCGGCGCCAACGATCGGCGCCATACCCGTCATGCTAACGGTCGTCAGCCGGACGTGACACGGCGCGACCTGGCCGGAGTCGTCATGAGACCGCTGCCACGTTCCGGGGAGTGAACGGATCCGGCACGACCCGGAGTGCTCCGGCACGCGGGCTGCCGCCCGTTTCGCCGTGGCGCCGGGAACCGTCCCCGAGACCGGCGTCCTCGGTGATCGACACGGACGGTAGCGGGTAGACCGTATGGGTGAACACCTTCGGCAGGATCAAGACCAGGAACGCCATCGAGGACTCCTCCCGCACCCCGGGCCGCCCGTTCGTGCACGGCCGGGGCGTCATCGGGGCGCTTCCGCCCGACCGCGAAAACGGCACGTCCGGCCCGCTCGCCCCGTCCGCCGCGCTCGCCGGGGTCGTCGATCCCGGCGCCGAAGCCCGGAGTGGGTCGGCTATGACACCTCCGAGCGAGCCCGCTCCCGCCGTCGAGGTCCGCACCATGGCCCTCCCGCCGTGCCGACGCTGCGGGAACCAGGCGCTCCTGACCGCCCGTTACCCGCACTCCTGGCCGAATCAGGCCGGGAAGCAGGTGACCGGCTTCAAGGAGACCGCTCTCTGCCCCGCCTGCGACGAGGACGACCCGGCGGCGACCGGCCTCCTCGCCCTCCTCTGCGCCCCGGTCCCGAGCCGCCTCGCCGACCTCGGGGCGCTCGTCCGCCAATGGGTGAGCGCCGTACGCCACCGCATGCCCGACCTGGCGGACCTGGAGGACGAGGCGGCTCGGTTCAGAGCCGGTGAGCTCTGAACAGCGTGGGCCGAATCGTTCCTGCCCGCGTCGGTCGACGCGGTGTCGCCGGCGCTGCAACCCGGTGCCGAAGCCCGGTGCCGAAGCCCGGTGCCGAAACCCGGTGCTGCCGTACCGGAACTCGAACAGCGGTGCGGATTCACCCGCGTGCGCAGCGTGGTGTGCCGCCCGGGCAGGGGTGTGAACAGGGTGGTTCCAACCCCCCCTCTCACCTTGCTGAAGGCAGGAACCATGGGCATATCGCAGTCCCGCCGTTCGATGTCCGCCGCCGCAGTGGTGGCGCTGGCGACCTGTGCGGCGGTCGCCGCCGGGGCGTCTCCGGCCACGGCCGCCGAAACCGGAGGAAGGCCGGGCGGCGGCGGGGGGAAGCCGACGGTGGTCCTGGTGCACGGCGCGTTCGCGGACGCCTCCGGGTGGAACGACGTCGCCGCGCGCCTGATGGACGACGGGTTCACCGTCCTCGCCCCGCCCAACGGACTGCGCGGGCTGACCGAGGACGCCGCCTACGTGGCCAGCGTGCTCAAGAGCATCAGCGGCCCGATCGTGCTGGCCGGCCACTCCTACGGCGGAGCCGTCATCACCCAGGCCGCCGCCGGGAACCCGAACGTGAAGGCACTCGTCTACGTGTCGGCCTTCGCGCCCGACGTGGGCGAGTCCCCGGCCGAGCTCTCGACGAAGTTCGCGGGCAGTGACCTCGCCACCGCGCTCAACCCCGTTCTCTTCGCGGGCAGTGGCGGTGGCGGAGTCGACCTCTACATCCAGACCGAGAGGTTCCGCGCCGTCTTCGCCGCCGACCTGCCCGAATCGCGGACCCGGCTGATGGCTGCCGAGCAGCGCCCGGTCTCCCAGGTCGGCTTCGCGGAGAAGGCCACCGCCGCTGCCTGGCGCGACATCCCGTCCTGGTTCGTCGTCTCCCGGCAGGACCGGGCCATCGCCCCCGACCTCGAGCGCTTCGAGTCCAGGCGCGCCAAGTCGCGCACCGTCGAGATCGACTCCTCGCACGTGTCGATGATGTCCCACCCCGACGTCGTGGTCCGCCAGATCCGCGAGGCCGCCGGCTTCGCCGGTGACGGTGCGGCCCCGGCCGAGCTCGCCGCGACCGGCTCCCACGGACAGGCCCTCGCCGCGCTCGGCGCCGTCGGGGCCGCCGCGCTGGTGTCCGGCTCGCTGCTCACCCGCATCGCCCGCCGCGGTGCCACCCGCTGAGCGACCGGGCCGGCGGGCCACCGGTGGCCGGGGACTCCCGTTGCCGCCCCTGCCCGGCCGGGCCGTCCCGCACCGCCTTCGACCGGCACGGCCCGGTGCTCCAGCGTCGCTCCGCCGCGCACGTGCCGGCCGACGGCCCGCGCAGCAACCGGTAGCGGTGCGCCCCGGCCGCTGTTCCGCCCCGGTCAGGCGTGCCGGACGAGGGCGACCGGGCACACCGCGTGGTGGATCGCGGCGTGCGCGACCGGGCCGAGGTGGGCGCCGAGCAGGGTGCGGCGGACCCGACGGCCGACCACGAGCAGCCGGGCCCCCGCCGCCGCGTCCACCAGGGCGACGGAGCGGTTGCCCTGGATCAGCTCGGCGTTCACCGGTACCTCGGGGTGGCGCTCCCGCCAGGGGTTCAGCTGCTCGGCGAAACGGTCCCGCTCGACGGCGGAGAGGTCGCCCTCCAGCCCGACGGCCTGGAGCGCCGTGTACTCGGTGGCGACCGGCCGCGACCAGATGTGCACCACCCGCAGCGGGGCCCGGCGCCGGGCGGCCGCGTCGAAGGCGAAGGCCAGCACGTCGTCCATCGGGCGGGTCAGGTCCAGGCCCACCAGCACCGGGCCGTCCGACTCGGCCGCCTCCGCCCGGACCAGCACCACCGGACAGCTCGCCCGGCGCAGCACCTCCTGGCTCACCGAGCCGACCAGGAAGCCGCGCACCGCCCCCAGCCCGCGCGAGCCCAGGACGAGCACGGCGGCCGAGTTCCCGGCCGCCTCCAGCGCCTCGGCCGGATCGGTCGGGACGATCGCCGTGGTGACCGGCCCGGCACCGGCCATCGGGCGCAACTCCTCGGCCCGGAGCGAGAGCCGGGCCAGCGCGTGCCGGTAGGTCTCCTCGCTGCCGACCACGTCCCGGTGCGGCCACGGCCAGGCCTCCAGGAGGTCGAGCGGGCAGCCGCGGCGCTCCGCCTCGTGGGCGGCCCACTCGGTGGCGGCGCGGCTCTCGGGCGAGCCGTCGAATCCGGCGACGACGGGTGCGGTCATGGTCTGCTCCTCATCCGCGCAGCGCGTCCAGGGCGGCGTTCAGCCGCTGCGCCGCCTCGTCCGCGACCTCGTCCAGCCCGCCGCCCGGGCCGGCCAGGGTGACCATCGTCCGCGGGTCGACGGCCTCCACCAGCGTGGCGTCGCCGTCCGTCCGGACCACCACGTTGCAGGGCAGCAGCAGCCCGATGCTGCGGTCGGCCCCGAGCGCGCGGTGGGCGAGGGCGGGGTTGCAGGCGCCGAGGATCAGGTAGTCCTCGATCTCCGCGCCGATCTTCTCGCGCAGCGTCGCCCGGACGTCGATGGTGGTCAGGACGCCGAAGCCCTGTTCCTTGAGCGCGGCGGTGACCGTCTCCACCGCCTGCGCGAACGGCCGGTCGAGCCGCACGCCGAGACCGTAGTCCATGGTTCCTCCCTGAGAATCCGGGCGGCCCCAGTATCGGCGGGCGGCGCGCCCGCCGCCTCCCGGAGCGGACCGCTCGGCCGCCGAGGTCCGGGCCGTGCCGGCGGGGCACCGCTGACCGCCTGCCGTGGTGGGGTGTCGCGGTGGTACCGCGGTACCACGGGCGCGCCAAGGATCGGACCCCGGTACCACGGATCG
Organism: Kitasatospora sp. NPDC005856; assembly: GCF_040629945.1. Taxonomy (NCBI): domain Bacteria; kingdom Bacillati; phylum Actinomycetota; class Actinomycetes; order Kitasatosporales; family Streptomycetaceae; genus Kitasatospora; species Kitasatospora sp. NPDC005856. The sequence continues at coordinate 22,886 of NZ_JBEXWT010000015.1, forward strand.
CAGCCGTCTCCGCACGTAGCGTGGTGCGCGAGGGTGGCCGGTACGGACCGGCCCCGGAGCACAGGGGTGAGCGATGATCGAAGCGCACCGGCTGACGAAGCGGTACGGCGAGAAGACGGCCGTGGACCAGCTGGACTTCACGGTCCGGCCGGGGACGGTGACGGGCTTCCTCGGGCCGAACGGCGCGGGCAAGTCCACCACGATGCGGATGATCGTCGGGCTGGACGCGCCCACCAGCGGTTCGGTACGGGTGAACGGCCGTCGCTACGCCGAGCACGCGGCGCCGCTCCAGGAGGTCGGCACGCTGCTGGAGGCCAAGTCGATCCACCCGGGCCGCTCGGCCTTCAACCATCTGATGGCCCAGGCACACACCCACGGCATCCCGCGCCGACGGGTCGAGGAGGTGATCGAGCTGACGGGGCTGTCCTCGGTGGCCCGCAAGCGTGCCGGGGCGTTCTCGCTCGGCATGGGCCAGCGGCTCGGGATCGCCTCGGCCCTGCTGGGCGACCCGGCCACCGTGATGCTGGACGAGCCCGTCAACGGCCTCGACCCCGAGGGCGTGCGGTGGATCCGCAACCTGCTCACCTCGCTTGCCGCCGAGGGCCGCACCGTCTTCGTGTCCTCGCACCTGATGAGCGAGATGGCGCTGGTCGCCGACCACCTGATCGTCGTCGGCCGCGGCCGGCTGCTGGCCGACACGACGGTGCAGGAGCTGGTCCGCCAGGCCGGCGGCGACGTCGTCAAGGCGGTCAGCGCCGACCCGGCCCGGCTGCGCGCCGTGCTGGCCGGCCCCGGTGTGGAGATCACCGGCCGGGCGGGTTCGGAGGAACTGCTGGTCGCCGGGCGCACGGCCCGCGAGATCGGCCTGGCCGCCGCCGAGCACGGCATCGCCCTGTTCGAGCTCACCCCTCGGACGGTCTCCCTGGAGGAGGCGTTCATGGACCTGACCCGCGACGCCGTCGAGTACCACGGCACGACCACCACCGCCGGCGGCGCCCCCGTCGGCGAGACCCCGAGGAGCGCGGCATGACCACCACGGCACCGAGCCCGATGCCCGCCCCCGGTGGCATGCGGCCCACGCGCCCCGCGTACAAGGTGACGGCGGTGCGGGTGCTGCGTTCCGAGTGGGCGAAGCTGTGGTCGCTGCGCTCCACCTGGATCACCCTCGGGCTGGCCCTGCTCTTCCTGGTCGCCTTCGGCCTGATCGCCGCCTACCAGTTCAAGTCACGGATGACCTCCGGCCGTCCGATGGACCGGGACTTCGCGGCCGCGAGCACGCTGAGCCTGTCCCTGTTCGGCACCAACTTCGCCCAGCTGGCACTCGGCGTCCTCGGCGTACTGATCGCCGCCGGGGAGTACTCGACCGGCATGATCCGCTCCACCCTGGCCGCCGTGCCGCGCCGGCTGCCGGTGCTCTGGTCCAAGGCCGCCGTGTACGGGCTGATCGCGCTGGTGCTCGGCACCGTCGGTGTGTTCGCGGTCTTCGTCGCCGATAGCGGCGTCCTCGCCGGCACCCGGGTGGCGATGACCCTCTCCGACGCCGGGGTGGTCCGAGGCCTCCTGGGCGCCGGGCTCTACCTCGCGCTGGTCGGCGTGATCGGCGTCGCGCTCGGCGCGCTGCTGCGCTCGGTGGCCGGCGGCATCGCGGTGCTGGTGGCCACGCTGATGCTGGTCCCCGGGCTGACGTCGCTGCTGCCCAGCTCCTGGCAGAGCCATCTCAGCCCGTACCTGCCGAGCCACGCGGGAGAGGCGATGTTCGCCCTGCACCGGGACTCGACCACGCTCTCGCCGACGGCGGGGCTGGTCGTCTTCCTCGGCTGGATGGTCCTCGCCCTCGGCGCGGCGGCCGTGCGGCTGGTCCGCACCGACGCCTGAGAGACTCGGAACGGGGTCCATCCCCCGTGGCGCCGGGAACAGCCGTCGCCGCACACCCGACCACGACAGCCCGGCGGACCCAGGGAGGTGCCACCTGTGAGCGAGCACGCCGCCACCACGGCCCGGTTCGCGGCCGGGGCACCGGCCGCCGACACCCCGGCGGCCGGTGCCCCGACCGTCGATCCGCCGACCGTTCACTCGCCGACCACCGACTCGCCGACCATCGACGTCCTGCCCGCCGACGTCCTGTCCCGACACCCGCTGTTCGCCCGCCTGGCCCGGATCGGCCAGCGGCTGCGGCAGGCGGACCGCGACCACCCGTGGGCGCTCGACGCCGCAGTGGTGGCCGCCGCCTTCCTGCTGTTCTGCCTGCCCGACCTCTTTCCCGGTCACGTCGAGGCGGGCGCGCGCGAGCACCGGATCGTGCTCACCCGGCTGCCGCTGCCGCAGACCCTGGCCCTGCAGGCCGGCCTGGTGCTGCCGCTGCTGTGGCGCCGCCGACGGCCCACGGCGGCCTTCGCCGCGATCATGGCCGTGTTCATCCTGCAGTGGTCGCTGGGCGTCGGCCTGCGCGCCGACGCCGCCCTGCTGATCGCCCTCTACAGCCTGGCGCTGCACGGCCGGCTGCGGCACCTGGCGTGGTCCTGTGCGGCCATGGCGGTGGCCGTCGCCCTGGTCGCGGTGGCCGTCTCCGGCGGGGGGCTGCCGGTCGGCGATGCGTTGTTCTTCCTGTTCAGCGCCACGACGGCGGCCGTGGCCCTGGGCATCGCGGTGCGCGTCCGGCGCGCCCAGCTCGCCGGGCTGCGGGAGCGAGCCGCCCGGCTGGAGACGGAGCGCGACCAGCGCAGCCGGCTGGCCGCCGCGACCGAACGCGCCCGGGTGGCCCGGGAGATGCACGACATCGTCGGCCACAACCTGTCCGTCATCGTCACCCTGGCCGACGGCGGCGCGTACGCGGCGCAGGCCGACCCCGAACGCGGCAGGGAGGCCCTGCTGTTGATCGGGGACACCAGCCGGCAGGCGCTCGGCGAACTGCGGCGGATGCTCGGTGTGCTGCGTGACCAGGGCGACCAGACCGCCGAGTACACGCCGCAGCCCGGCATCGCCGACCTCGACGGGCTGTGCGCCCGCATCCGCGCAGCGGGACCGCAGGTGGTCTACACGGCCGCCGGCGCCCTGGACCGGCCGGACCGCGGCGTCCAGCTGATGGCGTACCGCATCGTCCAGGAGGCGCTCACCAACACCCTCAAGCACGCGGGGACCGAGACCCGGGCCCACGTCACCCTCACTGTCGACACCGACCGGCTGCGGGTCCGCGTCGAGGACGGCGGCCCGCCCGGTGGCTCCCGCTGGCACGGCCGTCCGGACGGGTACGGCCACGGCCTGGCCGGGATGCGCGAACGTGCGGCCCTCTACGGCGGCACCCTCACGGCGGGCCCCGTCCCCGGTGGAGGATGGGCGGTGGAGGCCGTTCTTGCCCTCACCCCCGGGCCGGACGCGTCCAGCCCGGACCGCGCTCCCGGCCCGGACCCCACCCTCGCCCCCGCGCCCGCCCCGGAGCTCACCGCGGACCCGAACCCCACCCCCGACCCGACAGGCGGCCCGACGTGACCACCGTCCTCATCGTGGACGACCAGCCCTTGCAGCGCTACGGCTTCCGCATGCTGCTGGAGAGCCAGCCCGACACCGAGGTGGTCGGCGAAGCGGCCCACGGCGCCGAGGCCGTCCGGCTGACCGCCGACGTGCGCCCCGACGTCGTCCTGATGGACATCCGGATGCCGGGCATGGACGGGATCGAGGCCACCCGCCGGATCGTCGCGACCGGCGGGCGCTCCCGCATCCTGGTGCTGACCACCTTCGACCTCGACGAGTACGCGCACGCCGCGCTGCGGGCCGGTGCCAGCGGCTTCCTGCTCAAGGACGCCCGTCCGGAGGAACTGCTGTCCGGCATCCGCGCGGTCTCCGGGGGTGACGCCGTGGTCGCCCCCGCCATCACCCGGCGGCTGCTCGACGCCTACGCCCACCGCCTGCCGGTCCGCCCGCCCGGTGGTGCGCCCGTCGCGGATCCGCAGCTGGACGCCCTGACCGACCGGGAGCGCGAGATCCTGCTCGCCATCGCCCGCGGCTGGTCCAACAGCGAGATCGCCCAGCGCCTAGTGCTGGCGGAGTCGACCGTCAAGACGCACGTCAGCCGGGTGCTGTCGAAGATCGGTGCCCGGGACCGCGTCCAGGCCGTGATCTTCGCCTACGACCGCGGTCTGACCCGCCCCAACCCGCCGGTCTGACCCCCCCTCCGGCCAGCCCCTCCGAGGACCCGGTCCGCCCACCCCTCCAACCACTCCGGACGGACGCGCCCGCCCGCCAGCGGACCCGCCCGTTCGTCCGCGGGCCCGCCGTGCAGGCCTGCGGGGCCGCTGCCTCATGCATCCGGGACAACGGGTGCCGGAGACTGCAGACATCCGGAGGTGTCCGCCGACGAAAGGGCCGACATGGTTGCCGACAGCATTCGGAGAGCCTGGTGGCGGCCTCGGACCGGCCCGGCGGAGCGGCAACTGGCCGCCGCCGGGCTGGTCGCGCTCGTTTGCCTGGCGGCCGCCGCACTGTGGGTCGGGTACGTGCTGATCCACCGCGGCGCGCCGGGGATCTCCACGCCCGCCCATCTCCTGCCGGTTCTCGGCTACGGCCTGGCGTCCGTCGCCGGCGGGGTGCTGCTGCACGCCCACCGGCCCGGGAACCAGCTCGGCTGGGTACTGCTCCTGTACGGGACGGCGTTGATCGTCCCCTACGCCGCCGAGACCCCGTTGTCGGTCGTGAGGGTGGACTCACACGTGGTCGGGGCCGTGGTGGTCCTGGCGGTGGCGGGCTACGCGGTCAGCGCCGCCCTCTGGCAGGCGCTGCCGCTCTGGTTGCCGTACGGGACGCTGCCGAGCAAGCGGTGGTGGTTCGCGATTGGTGCGGTGGGCCTGGAGAGACTGCTCGCGGCAACCTCCTTCCTCGCCGATCCCACCGTGTTCGGCCGGCCCAACCCGTTCGCCGGCAGCGCCTTCGCGAACTGGCTGAGGGACGTCGACGACCGGCTGTACGACACCCAGCTCGCCTTGTACATCGCGCTGACCCTCCTGGTGGTACTCGTCCCACTCACCCACCTCTGCGGGGTGTCGCGGCGCCTCCGGCGGAACGTGCTGATCGCCGTCGGCGTGTACGTGCTGTGGGCCGGAGCCGCGCTCGCCTACTACGTGTACGAGGGCACCCGCTCGTACGCCGTGTTCGCGGTCACCTCGGCGCTGTGGACGGTCACCCTGGCCGTCGTCGTGGTCCGCGACGGGTCCTGGCACCTCGACCGGGCCGCCCGGCGGGTCCTGGCCGGCCTGCTGGTGGCAGCCGGGTTGGCGATGGTGTCCGTGGTGGTGGCCTGCCTGCTCTCCACCATGATGATGCCCGGCCGCGGTCTGGGGGCGCTGGTGGTGGTCGCCGCCGTCTTCGTGCTCGCGATCGGCCTGCCCCGGGGCGTGCGCTGGGCCTTCGGCGTCGTCGACCGCTGGTACTTCGGCTCGCGTGCGCAGCCCTACCAGGTGCTGCGCAACCTCGCCGGGAGGGTCAGTCAGACCGTCGACCCGCAGGAGGTTCCGGCCGTGCTGTGCCGTACCGTCAGCGACGAACTGCGCTTGCCCGGAGTCGAGTTGACCGTATTCACGCGCGGCGGCGAACGGTCGCTGGCCGCGGTCGGGGAGCTCTCCGGCGGCGGTGAGGGCTTCCCGCTGGTGCACCGCGGGGACCAGATCGGACGGCTCACCGTCGCCCCGCGCCAGGGCCAGCGGACTCTCGACGCGAGCGATCGCGACATCCTGCGCTCGCTCGCCGACCAGGCCGCGCCCGCCGTCGCCTCGCTCCAGCTGGCGGAGGACCTGCGGGCCAGCCGCGAGCAGATCGTCGCGGCCCGCGAGGAGGAGCGGCGCCAGCTGCGCCGGGACATCCACGACGGCCTCGGCCCGATGCTGGCCGGCCTGCGGCTGCGACTCCAGGCCGCCGCGGCGGTCGACGACCCGGCGCGCTTCTCCGGTGTGCTGGACCGGGTCGCGGACGATCTCGCCTCGGCGGTCCGGGAGGTCCGGCGGATCACCGACCGGCTCGGGCCCACCGCACTGGGCGACTACGGCCTGTCCCTGGCGCTGAGCCGGCTCGTCGAGACCTTCAGCGGACCGGACCTCGCCGTCACCACCCGGCTGGAGCCCGACCCGCTGCCGGCGCTGCCCGCCGCCGTCGAGGTCGCGGTCTACCGGATCACCGCGGAGGCGCTGAACAACGTGGTGCGCCACGCACGGGCGAACAGCGCCACGGTGTCCGTCCGGGCGGACACCGGGCAGCTGGTGCTGGATGTCGAGGACGACGGGCAGGGTCCGGGCCGCGGTCTCCCCGTGCACCCGGGGGTGGGACTGCAGTCGATGTCCGAGCGGGCCGCGGAGATCGGCGGCAGCTGCACGGTGGACGCCCTGCTGCACGGCACCCGGGTGCACGCGGTGCTCCCGCGTCGGCCCGTGAGCGGCTGAGGTCCGGAGTCCCCGAGCCGGAGCGACCCCGCGCGAGAGGCCCCCGGGTACGAGGGGCGACTACGCGGGAAGGGCCCCCGACACGGTGACCGGAGGCGAACCGGCGATTCCGGGGGAAGTGGGGGACAGCGGGGTCAACGGCAGTTCAGGGTGTTCAGCGTCGGGGAGTGATCCGGGAGACGCCGGCGCCGGGGCTGGATCCGGCCACTGTCTCGGTCATGGGGTCCTCCACGGGGTTCCGCAGGCGGGTCCGCTGCGATGTGCTCCTCCATGCCACTGCCCGTTGCGCCCCAGCCGCATGAGGCCACGGTCCTGTTCCGGTCCCGTCCTGCGGGACGGGTGCACCGCGCGCGGCGTGGGCCCGGACACCGGGGAGCCTCTTCTCGAAGCGCAGCGGGGCGTCAACCCGCCGCAAGGAGAACACCGGAACGAATACGGGTGGACCGGGGTGGCGGCGGGAACGGGTTCGTTCACTAACATCGTCAGTAGCCCCGGTGACGTCGAGGGATCCTCGAAATCGCGGCAGGGGAAATGCTTCACCGTCTGCACGGCCGGCCCCGGATTTCCCGGGAGTCCACGGTCGAGCGCGTGGAGCGACGGGATCGAGGAAAGGCAACTGAAGAAGGTGCACAACCATGACCGCTGAGACGGATGCCGGGCGCGGACCGGTGACGGGCGCGCCGCTGCGGCGGCGCGGCGAGGCGCTGGAGAGCGCCATCTACGAGGCGGTCCTCCAGCAGCTCACCACCGACGGCTACGCCCGGTTGACCATGGAGGGGGTGGCCGCGGCCGCGCAGACCGGCAAGGCCGCGCTCTACCGCCGTTGGTCCTCCAAGGAGGAACTGGTCAAGGACGCGCTGCGGGCCAGCCTGCCGCCGTCCGGTCCGGCCCCCGACACCGGGAGCCTGCGAGGGGACCTGCTGGAGGTGGTCACCAGGCTGCGCGCCGCGATGGTCAGTGAGCTGGGCGCCGCCGTGCGGGCCATCATGAGCGAGCTCGACCACCAGCGGGCGCACGCCTTCGTGGAGATCGTGCTGGAACGGGTCGTCCAGCCGACGACCGCGCTGATCGCCGAGGTGCTGGACCGCGGCGCCACTCGCGGCGAGGTCCGGCCCGGGGCGGTCACCCCGCTGGTCACCGACCTGGTGCCGGCGCTGATGCTGTACCGGACCAAGATGTGCGGCGGGGAAGCGGTGCAGCTCGATCCGGCGGAGATCGTGGACGAGCTGCTGCTGCCGATCGTCCGTCCCTGACGGGGACCGACCCCGAGCCGGCGGGGCGCGACGGGGCGACGGGCAGGGGACCGCGGACTTCTCGGTGCGGTCGTCGGCCGAAGTCCCGCGGGAGTGTTCCGGAGGAATTCCCGCGGGACTTCGGCGGCGGTGCCCATGGCTCGGATGCCCCGGCCCCGAAGGAGATCAGGCCCCGCTGTGGCGGAGCATCTCCTCGCGCTCGACGACCTTGACCCGCTCGCGCTGCTCGGCCTCGCCGAGCGCGCGCTCGTGGGCGTCCAGCAGCTGCCACCCCTCCCAGGTGGTGAAGCGGACGCCCTGAGCGCGCAGGTGTTCCTCGACGGCCGTCGGGTCGGGCTCGACGGCGCCGGGCAGGCGGTCGGCGCCGTGGTCGTCCAGCAGGCAGGCGATGGTCTCGTTGGCGTCGCCCTTGGTGTGGCCGATCAGGCCGACCGGGCCGCGCTTGATCCAGCCGGTGACGTACGTGGCGGTGCGGTGCGAGCCGTCGCCGTCCAGGACCCGCCCGGCCTGGTGCGGAACGGTGCCCGAGACCGGGTCGAAGGGCAGCTTGGGCAGCTCGTCGGAGTAGTAGCCGACGGCGCGGTAGACCGACTGCACGTCCCAGTCGGTGAAGCTGCCGGTGCCGCGGACGTTGCCGGTGCCGTCCAGCTCGGTGCGCTCGGTGCGCAGGCCGACGACGCGGCCGTCCTCGCCGAGCACCTCCACCGGGGACTCGAAGAAGTGCAGGTACACCCGGTGCGGGCGGTCGCCGACGTCGCGGATCGCCCAGTTCTCCAGCGTCGAGGCGACGAGGTCCACGTGCTTGACCGAGCGGCGCTCGGCGATCGAGCCCTCGTCGTACTCGATGTCCTCGGGGGCGACGATCACCTCGATCGTGGGGGAGTGGTCCAGCTCGCGCAGCTCCATCGGGCTGAACTTGGCCTGGGCCGGGCCGCGGCGGCCGAAGACGTGCACCTCGACGGCCCGGTTGCGCCGCAGGCCCTCGTGGACGTTCGGCGGGATCTCGGTGGGCAGCAGCTCGTCGGCGGTCTTGGCGAGCACCCGGGCGACGTCCAGGGCGACGTTGCCGACGCCGAGGACGGCGACCTTCTCGGCCTCCAGCGGCCAGGTCCGGGGCACGTCCGGGTGGCCGTCGTACCAGGAGACGAAGTCGGCCGCGCCGTAGGAGCCGTCGAGGTGGATGCCGGGTATGTCCAGGGCGCGGTCGGCCGTCGCGCCGGTGGAGAAGACCACGGCGTCGTAGAAGCGGTGCAGGTCATCCAGGGCGAGGTCGTTCGGGTAGTCGACGTTGCCGAACAGTCGGACCTGGGGCTTGTCGAGCACCTGGTGCAGGGCCGTGACGATGCCCTTGATGCGCGGGTGGTCGGGCGCGACCCCGTAGCGGATCAGGCCGAACGGAGCGGGCATCCGTTCGAACAGGTCGATCGAGACACCGGGCTCCTGGGCGGCGTCGGACTTCAGCAGGGCATCCGCGGCGTAGATGCCGGCGGGGCCGGCTCCGACGATCGCGACTCGGATCGGGCGGGGCATGGCGAGTGGTCCTCCGGTCGGGCGCGGCGCAAAGGTGGTCTGAACCTTTGTAGCAAACCTTACAGATGACCTGGGAAGTAGTCGGTGGTGATCTATGGGGTCATAGATCCGGTCTATGCCTCAGGCTCGGCGGCCCGGGCGGCGGAGGCCTCGAAGAAGCGCAGCAGCTCCACCGGGAACGGCAGCACCAGCGTCGAGTTCTTCTCCGCCGCGACCTCGACCACGGTCTGGAGCAGCCGCAGCTGCATCGCCGCCGGGTTCTCGCTCATCGTGCTCGCCGCCTCGGCGAGCTTGGCGGCGGCCTGGAACTCGCCGTCGGCGGTGATGATCCGGGCCCGGCGCTCGCGGTCCGCCTCGGCCTGGCGGGCCATCGAGCGCTTCATCGAGTCCGGCAGGCTGACGTCCTTGATCTCCACCCGGTCGATCTGCACGCCCCAGCCGGTGGCCGGGCTCTCCAGCATCACCTCCAGGCCCTGGTGGAGGTTCTCCCGGCCGGAGAGCAGGTCGTCCAGTTCGCTCTTGCCGATGATGGAGCGCAGCGAGGTCTGGGCGACCTGGAGCATGGCGAAGGAGTAGTTCTGGACGTCGACGGTGGCCTTGACCGGGTCCATGACCCGGAAGTACAGCACCGCGTCGACGCTCACCGAGACGTTGTCCTTGGTGATGCCCTCCTGCGCCGGCACCGGCATGGTGACGACCTGGACGTTGACCTTGCGCATCCGGTCCACCACCGGCACCAGCAGGCTCACACCCGGCTCGCGGACCCGCCCGCTCACCCGGCCGAGCCGGAACACCACACCGCGCTCGTACTGCTGGACCACCCGTACGCCGGTCACCAGCCAGAGCAGGACCACCACGGCGACGATCACGACAGCTGCCACGATTCCGGCCTCCCCCGTCGCGGCGCAGCCGGGCCGGGGACCGGAGTGGCCCCGTCGCCCGGTGCGAGCCGCGCAGGCCAGTATGCGCCCGGGCCGAGGCGACGGACAGCGTTGTGCGCGGGCATTCTGAGGGAGCGTCGACGGGCGGGTGCCGGGGCCGAAGTGAGCCCTGCCGGCGGGCCGTTCGGGCCGGTAGCGTCGTCGGGTGACCACGACGATCGACTCCGCGGCGGGCCCCGGCTGCGCCCGGTCGCCGCTGCTGACGCGGGCTCCAGCGCGTCGCTCTTCGAGACGGTCCCGTACGCCGCGTAGGAGTCGCCCAGCGCGACGTAGGCACGGTATCCGCTGGCCCGGGCGTGGGCCGGGGCCGCCGTCACCAGAGCGCCCGTCGGACGCAGGTCACCGCCGGGCGGGGACCGACACGCACGGGGTCGCGCTGTTGCTCGACTTGCGGCAGGCCGGGCGCTTGGATGGATCCGGCCTGGTCAACGCCCGGACGCGGCCAGACGGCCCCCGGCAAGCCGAGGAGTCACCACCGTGAACGACACCCCCGACCCCGCCGTCGTGGCCCGTCGGATCGCCGAGCGGCGCGAACAGCTGGGCCTCAGTGAGGAGGCCTTGGCCCACCAGGCCTCGATGGCTCCCCGCTACCTGCGGTGCCTGCTGGACGCCGGGCCCTCCTTCGACCCCGGCGGCTTCGTCCGGATCGCCGCCGCCCTGGACAGCACACCCGAGGAGCTGCAGTCCGGCCGCGCCGACGCCCCGCCCGGCCAGGGCGGCCCCGGCCCGCGCCCCCGGCTGCTCGGCCTCACCGAGCAGGAGTGCTGGAAGCTGGTCGGCAGCCACGGCATCGGCCGGATCGCCCTGCCGGTCGAGCCGGGGCCGGTGGTGCTGCCGGTCAACTACGTGGTGGACCAGGGTTGCTTCGCCTACCGCACCGGCGAGCATGGCTCCGCCCTCCCCGACGAGGGCGCCGCGGTCGCCTTCCAGGTCGACCACATCGACGAGTACCTCGGGCGCGGCTGGAGCGTGCTCGCCCTCGGGCCGGCGCACTACGTGACCGACCCCGCCGAACTCGAGCGCCTGGCCGGCCTGCCCGGCGCGGCTCCCTGGGCGGGCGGGGACCGGCCGCGCTGGGTCCGGATCCGCCCGGAGGAGATCACTGGACGCCAGCTGGTCACGGCGTGAGGCCCTGCCCGCCGCGCCCGGGAGCTCCCGCACGGCCCTCGGGGAGCGGCACGGCCCATGGACGGGCGTGGCGATGACTGGTAAGCAGACCGGGGGCGGCCGGGCGCCCACGGGCCGCCGGCCGGGACGTACCAGCAGGAGAGCAGGGGCGATGCGCAGAATTCTGATCGTCGGCGCCGGGCAGGCCGGACTCCAACTGGCCCTGGGGTTGCAGGCCCACGGCTACGACGTGACGGTGCTGACCGACCGCGGACCGGAGGAGGTGCGCGGCGGGCGGGTGACGTCCAGTCAGTGCATGTTCGACTGCGCGCTGCGCACCGAGCGCGCCCTCGGCCTGGACCTGTGGGCCGACCTGGCACCTCGGATCGAGGGCATCGGGATGTCGGTCGCCCTGCCCCGGGCGGAGCGGGTGATCGACTGGGTCGGGCGGCTGGACGCCTACGCGCAGTCCGTCGACCAGCGGCTGAAGATGTCCACCTGGCTGGAGCTGTTCGCCGAGCGCGGCGGCCGGGTCGAGCTGCGCCAGGTGACGGCCGCCGACCTGCAGTACCTGGCCGGCTCGTACGATCTGGTGCTGGTCGCCTCCGGGAAGGGCTCGCTGGCCTCGCTGTTCGAGCGCGACGTGCCGCGTTCCCCGTACGAGCGGCCGCAGCGCGCGCTGGCGGTCGCCTACGTGCACGGGTTCGGGCCACGCATCGAACACGACATTCCGGCGGTGCGCTGCAACGTGGTGCCGGGCGTCGGCGAGTTCTTCGCGGTGCCGGCGCTCACCGAGGCCGGGCCCTGCGACATCCTGCTCTGGGAGGCCCAGCCCGGAGGCCCGGCGGACGCCTTCGACGGGATCCGCGACCCGGCCGAACACCTGCGGGTGACGCTGGAGTTGATGAAGACGTTCACGCCCTGGGAGTACGAACGCACCCGTTCAGGCGTCGAACTCACCGATGCGGGTGCCACGTTGGCCGGGCGCTTCACGCCGGTGGTCCGCCACCCGATCGGCGAACTGCCCGGCGGCGGCACGGTGCTCGGCGTCGCGGACGTGGTCGTCCTCAACGACCCGATCACCGGCCAGGGCTCGAACAGCGCCGCCAAGTGTGCCGACGTCTACCTGGAGGCGATCACTGCCCACGGCGACAAGCCGTTCGACCGTGACTTCCTGCAGTCCGCCTTCGACCGCTTCTGGCGGGTGGCGGGCCCGGCCACCACCTGGACCAACGCGATGCTCGCCCCGCCGCCCCCGCACGCCCTCCACCTGTTCGGCGCGGGAGGCCAGGTGCCGGCCGTGGCCGACCGCTTCGCCAACGCCTTCGACGATCCGGCGGACCTGGAGGAGTGGTACTTCGACCCGGCCAGGGCCGCCGACTATCTGGCGTCGGTCACGGAGGCAGCACGATCGGACGACCGATAGGGCAACCGAAGGGTCAAGATCTTCCCAAGTTCCTTGCGGCCATGCTTCGTTCGTGGTGGGTTCTTCTCGCCCCCCGACGAGGGGGCGGCGTCCGGCCCGGCGTCCGGGCCGAGCGGGCGAAGCGAACAAGGGGAGAAGAGCAGTGGCGGTCGACGGGGGAAACATGGCCCAGGCTGTGATCGATACGGCCTTCAACGAGCGCAAACGGCTGCACACCGGCCGTAGCCGGACCGTCGCCGCGATCTTCTTCGGCCTGCTGATCGCGCTCGGCTTCTTCCTGGCCCTGGTGGTCGGCAAGTCGGACCCCGACACCCCGCCGACCTGCGACGGCCAGACCATGACCCGGCACAGCGAGTGCCGGATCTGGTCCAGCCGCGGCGGCGGGGGCACCTACTCCTACGACGAGATGATCGACCGTCGGGAGTCGTCCAACGGGGTGTGGCGGGCGGTCGGCTTCGGCGGAGCGGGCGTGGCCGCCGTCCTGCTGGTGGTCTCCGTCGTCAAGCTCGACCCGAACCGCCCGTGGGGCAAGCCGGTCAGCGCCGCCTGCCCGCGCTGCCGGGAGCTCAACCTGCGGGAGAAGTACACCATGCACAGCGTCACCCGGGGCCGGACCACCCACCGTTACAGCGGCATCGTCACCCTCTGCACCCCGGCCTGCGGGTTCGCCTCGATCCGCCCGCGCTGACCGGCGCCGCGGGGGCCCGAGGCCCCGAATAGGCCCTCCCGCTCCCACCGGCTACGCTCGGTCCCCGTCGAACGAACGATGGGATGGACCGAGTGGGCAGGTGGGAGCGGGCGCTGGACGCGGCCGGGGTGCGGGAGACCGGGCTGCGGGCCGACTACGGCCGGCAGCGGCAGCAGATGGCCCGGTACCGACGGGAGGCCGCGCTCGCCAGCGAGCTGCTGCTGCCCGCGCGCATGGTCCCGCACGTGATCGCCGCCGCCGCCTTCATGCACCGCACCGACACCCTGCTCGACAGCGGCCCGCTCGCCGAACGCCGGGCGGCGTCCGCCCGCTGGCAGCGGCAGGTCACCGACAGCCTCGCCGCCGGCCGCACCGACGACCCCGAGCTGCGCCCCCTGCTGCACAGCGTCGACGCCCACCCCGTCCTGCGGGACCGGGTGCTGGACTTCCTCGCCGCGACCGAGGCCGATCTGGACTTCACCGGCTTCGCCACCGAGGAGGACTACCAGGCCTACGTCGACGGGTACTCGCTGCCCGGCTTCATGGTGGTCGCCGGCCTGATCGGCCCGGACGGCGACCAGAGCGACTACCGCGCCGCCTGCCGCACCTTCATCGACGGCAGCCAGCGGCTCGACTTCGTCAACGACCTCGCCGAGGACCTCGCCGACGGCCGGCTGACCATCCCCGAGCAGGCCCTGAAGGAGTACGGCGTCACCCGCGCCGACCTGGAGCAGGCCCGCGACCTGCCCGCCGTCCGGGCCCTGCTCGCGGACCTGCTCGACCGGGCCGACCGCAGCCTCGCCGAGGGCAGGGCCGTCATCGACCGGGTGCCGCCCGCCCACCGGCCGATGGTGCGCGGCATCGTCGGGGTGGAGGAGCTCACCAGTGCCGCCGCCCGCGCCGACCTCGGTGCCCTGCTGCGCCGCTCGGCGAGCCCGGGCAAGCCGGCCGCGCTGCGCCTGCTGGCCCGCGAGTACCTTCGGGCCCGCCGGTCGCGCGGCTGACCCGTCGTCGGCCCGCGCGGCCGACCGACCGCCGGCCCGTGAACGGCGCCTGCCCGCGAACACCGCTGGTCCCGGACGTGTCGATCCGGAGTGTGCGGCACCGGTGCGGGCGGGCTGGGCCGGCGTCCACAAACGGAACCCCTCTTTGTCGTAGTCGATTCGGCGGGTCTGTCAGCGCTCTGTCCCGGGCTGGGTGGCCTGGCTAGCATGATCTCGCTCAGCCCGCAGGACCCAAAGACCCCAATCATTGGGAGGACCCTCATGAGTGCTCTGATGACCGACATCCGCGATGCCGGCCTGCTGGAGATCGACGAGGACGCGATCGTCTTCGAGGACGAGTTCGACGCCGACCTCACCCCCGTAGCCTGCCTCGCCGACCCGTGGGTGACCTACGTCCCGACCCGCTTCCCCTGTGAGTTCGACTCCTGATCCATCCGGATCCCGAAGCACGGCGGACCACGGTGGACCGGGAAGGGACGGAACGATGAGCACACCGCCCGACCCCGGCTCCGCCGTGGTCCTGGGACAGGAAGAACTCCGGTGCCGGGCCGAGGAACTGGCCGCCAGAGCGCCCGGCCCGCACCGCCCGCTGCGCACCGACGGCCAGTGGTGGTACCTCCGCGACCCCCGGATGCCGGAGCTGGCCCATGGCTGGAAGCTCCACCTGTCCGCCCGCCCGGAGAGCTTCGCGGCACTGCTCGACACGGCGCTGCCGATCCTGCTCGGCCGCGTCTGCGACGTGAAGTTCGCGGTGAGCACGGCGGCACTGTGGGAGCTGAACAGTGGCCGGCACGGCGCCGCCGCCGTGGGCAAGGCCCTCACCGTCTACCCCCGGCCGGAGGAAGTCCGGTCGCTCGGACTGGAGTTGGCCCAGGCGCTGGCCGGCCGGGAGGGCCCCGCCGTGGTGAGTGACCGCCCCGTCCGGCCGGACGCCCCGGTGCACTACCGCTACGGCCCGTTCCGGGTCACCGACGACGAGGCCCAGGCAGGCATGGCGGGCCCGGACGGCTCGCTCTTCCCCGGACTGGCCGAGGCCCGCTACCGTCGGCCGCCCTGGGCCGGTGACCCCTTCGCGACGGCTGAAGCCCCCGCCCGCCCGGCCACCACCCGGGTCGGCGCCGGCCGCTACCGGATCACCGCCGGCATCACCCGGGCACCCAGCGGCCACGTCTACCGCGCGGTCGAACTCGCCACCGGGCGCGAGGTGGTGGTCAAGCAGGCCCGCGCCTTCGTCGCCGAGGACGGCGCGGGCAACGACGCGCGCGGCCGACTGCGGCACGAGCAACGGGTGCTCCACACGCTGGCCGGGATCCCCGGCGTGCCCGCGCTGGTCGACTACTTCCGGCACGGCACCGACGAGTACCTGGTCAGCGCCGCCCGCGGCCGGATCGACCTGCGCCGCGAGGTGCTCACCGCCGGCCCCTGGGACGCCGACGCCGGCACCGCGGGCGGACGCGACTGGTGGACGCTGGCACGCCGGCTGCTGGAGGTCCTGGACGCCGTGCACGTCCGCGGCGTGGTGGTCTGCGACCTCAAGCCCGCCAACGTGGTGCTCGACCCGGACGGCCGGCCCGCGCTGGTCGACTTCGGGGTGAGCGCCCTCGCGGGCGAGCGCCCGCCGGGCGCCACCGCCGGGTACGGCCTGCCCGGCGCCACCGGTGAGGACCCCACCGAGGACCACTACGCGCTCGGCGCCACCCTGCACCACGCCCTCACCGGCCTCGACCCGGTGGTGATCGACCCGGACCCGGCGACCAACCGTGACCGCACCCTCGCCTGTCTGCGCGCCGCCCTCCCGGAGCCCGGGCACCCGGCGGCCCAACTGGTCGAGGGCCTGCTGAGCTTCGACCCGGAGCGGCGCGCCGCCACGGCGGCCGGGCTGCGGGAGGGGGCCGTGCCCGCCCGACGGGGTGCCCCCACCGGACGGGGCACCGGACGACCGGCCGAGGCGCTCGACCACACCGTCACCACCTGCGTCCGAATGGCCCGCGAGCTGGTCGCCGCCGGCCCGGGCACCGGGCAGCCCCGGACCCTGCTCTCGCTGTACGACGGCGCGGCCGGCCTCGGCCTCGAACTGCTCCAGCACCCGGACCGCCCGGACGCCCGGGCCGCCGCCGCCGAACTGGCCCGCTGGACGGCCGCCCACCCCGCCCTCGACCAGCTGGACGGCTCGCTGTACCAGGGCCGTACGGGTGTCGACCTGTTCCTCGCCGAGGCGGCCGTCGTGCTGGGCACCGAGCCCCCGCAGCACTGCCGGTACGAGGGGACGGGCGTGGACCAGATCGCCGGCACGGCCGGCATCGGCACCGGGCACCTGCTGCTCGCCGCCCTCGGCCCGGCGGCCGGAGCCCACCGCGCGGCGGCCGCCGACTGCGCCGCCGACCTGGCCGGGCGGCCGCTGGACGACCTCGGGGAGGAACCCAACCCCGGCACCGCGGCCCTCGCGGAGGGCTTCGCGCACGGTCGCGCGGGCGTCGCCCACTTCCTGCTCGCCATGCCCGACGAGGCGTCCCGGCGCGGCGCCCGGGACATCGTGGACGGACTCGCGGCCGATCTGCCCGGCATCATGGCGGCCGCCCGTACGCCGGGGGCGACCCGCCGCTACCTCTCCTGGTGCCGCGGCCTCGCCGGGCTCGGCACCCTGCTGGTCCAGGCCGGCCGGCAGTACGACGACGACGCGCTGATCGCCCTCGCCGCCGAGGCGGCCGACGCCTGCCGGACGCTCGCTCCGAGGACCGCCCAGGTGTTCCGCTGCTGCGGACTCGCGGGCGTCGGGGACCTGCTCGTCGACCTCGCGGTGACCACCGGGGAGGCCCGGCACTGGGCGGCCGCCGGGGAACTGGCGGCCCTGATCCTCACCCGGGCGGGCGGCGAGCCGAAGCGGCCGCTGCTGCCCGGCCGCAGGCCGGACGAGGAGTCCCGGGCCTGGGCGGTCGGCACTCCCGGTGTCACCACCTTCCTGCGCCGCCTCGCGCACCGCGGCGGCCCCGTGCCTGGCCTGCTGCCGCTGCGCTGACCGGCCCCGGGCGGACGCAACGGCATGGTGCCCCGGTCGAATGCTCGGCCACAGCCGACGCGCACGTGGACGCGGACGTGAACCGATGGTGGCAGTCGTTCCCCCGCACGGGGTCGACTGAGGAGTTGAGCCGGGGTGGCGAGGAGGAGAAGGCCGGTCGGCTGCCGCGATGGGGCCGGAAGCCGAAGACGTACGACGACACCCGCACCCGGTAAGACCCTGCTCCGCCCCTGCGAGACGCTCTCGTCAGTCAGCCGCGCGCGGTGTAGGGCGGGAAAGTGGCCTGGCCGGTGAAATCCAGGTCCGCGTCGGGCCAGCGTCGGCGCAGCAGGTCAGCCGTGCGGCGGGACCAGCCGGTGAGGTGCGGCAGGGCGCGACAGGTCTCGGCGGTGCGGGCTGCGGCCTCCAGTGTCTCGACGAGCTGGGGTCGACTGCCGTCGCCAGGCGAACGAGCGTCGAGCAAGGCGAACCGTTGCAGACGGACGATCGCCCAGGAGATGCAGGCTGCCGCCAGGCCGAATCCGTATCGCCGGTCATCCTCGGCCTCGGGCGCGCCACAGGCCAGGGCGCGGCGGTAGTGGTCGGCGAGACCGGTGGCGATGGGGTCGCCGACCGACATCCATGCCGGGCCGGGTACATGCAGGCAGACAGCGTCGACAAGGGCGTGGGTGTAGTCGGCGAACTCGAAGTCGATGAGGCGGGCGTCGGCGGGGCCGGACTCGTTGAGGAGGAGGTTGTTGGTCTCCGCATCACCGTTGCTGAGCGCGAGGAAGGGGCCTGGGTCGCTCAACTCGGCAAGTACAGTGCCAAGCTCGTTCTCAGCTGGTCCGGTGACGGGTACTCCGAGAGCTGCGGCCTGTCTGAGTGCCTCGCCCCGGAGCCGGGCGAACCGGCCCACCAGGTTGGCCGCCGGATCGATCGGCCCGAGGGCAGCCCGACGCGCGTGGTAGGTGTCGGCATGGCCGACGGTGGCGGCGCTCAGCTCACCGCGGGCGCGGGCGAAGGCAACCAGCCGGTCGGCGTGAGCCGCAGCGCCGTCGCGGCGGAGTAAGTGGTCCAAGGCGGTGCGGGGGGCGAGGTCCTCCATGGCGACGAGCCCGGCGGACAGGTCGGCGGCGATGACGCGGGGGGTGAGGGCGAGGTTGAGGTCGTCGGAGAGGAACCGCAGCGCCGCCAACTCAGCGCACAGCCGCCAGGACTCGGCATGGGTCTCGATCGGGTGGGTCCGCACCCATTTGACGATGACGGTTCGGGGAGCGATCGGGCCGCGGAGTGTCACACGCGCGACAGCCCAGGGTTCCAGACGCTCCCAGGTCTCGACTTCGACGGGCGAGGAATGAAGGCCCGTCAGGAGGGCTTCGACGGCTGCGCGCCGAGGGGCCGGCTGGGTGGCAGACATCGGCGCATTCTATGGCGTTGGCCCAACCCCTCGCCGAGTTTCCTGGTAGCCGCGGATAAGCCCGTACCTCGTGACGCCGCTTTCCAACGCCTGACTCCTCGTTGCGGTCACCGCCATCAGGGAGGGCCCGGCTCCGACCAGCATGCCCGTGACGTCACGGGCGCCGACTCCGAGGGCGCGGGAGGACGGCAACACTCCCTCGGCGGCCTCCAGGACGACCTCGCCCACGAACTCCTCGGCCTCGACGACCTCGGCGAGCCGATCCAGTACCTGCTCCCGCTGGACCGCCCCGGCGCGGCATGAAGCCGGGACCCAGACCATTGGTGCTCCCGCCCCGCCGGCCTCATTCTGGAGCCGAAGGTCACCAAGGGGAGGCGGAGACCGGCGTGCTCGAGGCGGGGCCGTGCTCGCCGGTGGCCGGAGCCACGACCCGGCGGAACGGAGCTTGACGTGCGCGATGTGGCCGAGGGCGAACTGCGGCGGATCCGCGCCTTCCTGGCCGGATTCGCCCGGAGGCGGGCCGGTCGCACGGTCGAACTCCCCGGCGGGTTCGCGGTGTTCGACGACCGGTTCGCCGACTCGTGGTCGCACAACCAGGTCCTCGTCGACCGGGCCGAAGCGGAGCCGGCCGCCCTGCCCGGCCTGGTGGACGAGGTGATGGGCGAGCGGCCCTTCCGCCTCGTCACCGTCCTGGACGGGGCCTTCGGCGAGGCGTGCGGCGAGCCCTTCCGGCGGGCCGGGTACCGGCACAGCACCTACCTGGTGATGCAGCACACCGGCCCGGTGCCCACCCCCGACGACGGGCGGACCGTCGAGGAGGTCGATCTGGAGGCGATCCGGGCACCGCTCGCGGCGAGCTGGCGCGCGACGCTCCCGGAGGCCGGCGACGAGGTCATCCGGATGCTGGTCGACCGGCGCCGGGCCGACCGGCGCGGAGCCGAGCACGTCCGACTGCTCGGCGCCCGGACTCCGGACGGCGAGGTGGCCGCCTGGACGGACCTCTACCTCGAACCCGCCCTCGGAATCGCCCAGATCGAGGACCTGATGACAGCCGAGGCGCACCGGCGGCGCGGCCATGCCGACGCCGTCCTGGCCGGCGCGCTGCGCCGCGCGGCCGACGCGGACTGTGGCACCCGCTTCCTGATCGCGGAGTCCGACGACTGGCCTCGCCACTGGTACGCGCACCGCGGCTTCGAGGCCGTCGGACACACCCACGGCTTCGAACGCACCTGAGGCGGCCTCTCACGCCTGACCACCCGCCAGGACCGTGCTCACGCGCGGCCGAACCGAGCACGGGCGTCTCGGAGGGGTTCGGGCGCCGAGGGGCGCCGGTCAGCGGGAGTGGGAGGCGAGGCTGAGCAGCAGATGGGCGGACTCCGGATGCTGGAAGTCGGAGTGCGCCCCGGCGGGGTTGAGGCGGGTGGCGAGGCCGCCGCGGTAGACGTGGCCGGCATCGATGTTGACGATCGGGTGGTCCAGCTCGGTGTGCGGGTAGGGCGAGGACACCGGGCGGAGCCGGGCGGTGAACTGGGGCACCGGTGCGACGCTCGACCCGGAGTGGCCGATGCCGGGCAGGCCCTCGGCCCGCAGGTGCCAGAAGCCGGTGGCACGGTCCCAGCGGGAGTGGGTGAGCACCAGCGGCCCGCGCAGTGGCGCGCCGGGCCGGCCAGGACCGAGGAACAGCCGCGGGAACTGCCGGTCGAAGGCGTCGCGGGGCGCGGCCATCTGGAATATCAGGGCACTGTCCACGGTGAACGGCCGCGACGGGTCGCGCGGCCGGCTCCACCCCAGAACCGGCGGCCCGGCCGGCCGGTCGGCCGCGTACTGGACGGCTTCGCACAGGAAACGGCCGCCGAAGGAGTGGCCCACCAGATGCAGGTACTGGCCGTGGCGGTTGGCCAGGACGCGTGGTGCGTCCGGATTGCCGCGGCCGCCGTCGAGGTAGCCGAGGAGGTGGCCGAGGACCCGTCCGGCCTGGCCCCGGGCGCTCATGGCGTGGGCCCGGTCCCGGATCCGCCGGTAGCCGCCCGGTGAGGGCATGCTGGAGGACGGCCAGCGCACCACCACGCACCACGGGCGGAAGCCCGCCGCGAGCCCGGGGTACGCGGCGGGCGCGGCGCGGTGAAGGACGGCGGCGGCGTCGACGAGCGCGGTGGCCGAGCGGTCGGCGGCGGCCGGCCCGGTCTGCCAGCCGTGGACGTAGACGAAGAGGTCGGTCGCCCGGTCGGGGATGCGCAGGTGGCGGGCCAGGTGATCGGCGATCCGGGCCTCCGGAACCGGTGTGCCGGTCCCGGGCACGAGCAGGCGTCCGTGCTCGTCCAGGTCCACCGTGGCGGGGCGGACGGTCGAGCGGGGGGTGTCGCGGCGGTGCGCCGTCACGGGGTCAGCTCCAGGATGCTGTCGATGCCGCAGTGCAGGGAGTAGGCGAGGGCCAGCGGGTTGTGGAACTCGCGGGCGAACCACCGCACCAGCTGCTGGGTGATCTCGCCGGCGGTGAACTCGCCCGTGAGGTAGAGGTCGAGGAAGGCGAACGCGTACTCGGCGGCGAACTCCTGGGGGATCTGGATCTGCGGGCCGAGCACGCCGTCCGCACCGAGGTCGACCAGCGCCCGGCCCAGGTGCTCCAGTTCGGACGCCGCCGACTGCCCGGTGTGGCAGGCGTTCAGCAGCACGAACGGCCGGAACACGGCCTCGGGCGTGTTGAGGTGGCGCCGGCGGCGCTGGCGCACCAGGTCGGCGTCGATGTGGCGGTCGTCGGTGAGCCGGACGGTGAGCTGCTCGTACGGGGAGTCGTTGCCGACGAACTGGCCGTGGCACCAGAAGTACATGACGTCCTCGTCCAGTACCGCGCAGGACAGCGCCTCCAGCAGGAGGTCCGACTCGGTGCGCACGGTGAGGTGCGAGCGGTCCTCCAGGAGCTTGCGGACCTCGGGTGCGCGGCCGACACCGGTGAGTTGGTCGTCGGTGTTGAGGCTGGTGATCGGCCTGGTCCGGGCCGGGTACGGCGCCTGGATCGCCGGGTAGGCGGCGCCGGTCTGCTCGACCTGGTGGCGGTGGCCGAGGAAGTCGGCCCAGTCGTCCGGATGGCTGTCGCCGACGGCGAGCATGGGCCACGGCAGGTGGAGATCCGAGTCGAAGCTGATCCGCAGTGCTCCGTGCTCGGTGAGCGTGCGGATGAGGTACTCGCGGAAGACCACCAGGTCGGGGCCGGTGCCGTCGAGCATCATGTCCATGAAGTACCGCCCCTCCTCGGCCAGTTCGGCGACCTGGCGTTCGGCGACCTCGGCCAGCGGGGTGAAGTCGACACCGGTCGCGAAGGGGTAGGGGGCCCGCGGGTCGGGGTCGTACTCGACCAGGCGGTCGCGCCAGACGGTGCGCAGCCGAGCGGCCCTGGCGAGCAGCGCGGGCGCGGAGATCTCCAGCCGGGCCCAGTGGGTGCGGGTCCTGGGGGAGCGCTCGCCGGGGCGGAAGGCGGAGACGTACAGCTGGTCACCGTGACGGCGGAGCGTCACCACGAGGTCGAGCGGGGTCGGGCCCTTGGACGGGAGGTCCCCGGCGGGGTTGTACGGGCCGGCCTGCCGGGGCAGGCGGGTGTAGTCGGCGGAGGGATTCTGCCGAACGATGACGGGGAGGTCCCGGGGCACGTCGGTTACTCCTGCTCCTGGGCTCGGGCTTCGGTTCGGGCGGGGGCCGCTTCGAGTGCGTCCATGACGGTGGATCCGGGGACGTCCACGACGGCGGACAGGTCCTGGAGCACGGCGCCGTGGCTCTGGTCGAAGACGGTGATCCGGACGGTGTGCGGGCCGGGCGCGGCCGGGGTGAGTGCGAACCGGGCGGGCTCGCCGGCCGGGAGGTACTCGGCCACGGGCGGGTCGATCCCGGCTCCCGGGCTGACGGCGGCCACCAGCCGCAGGGCCGGCAGTGCGGCGGGGTCGGCCCCCGGGTCGTCGGCGGGCTCGACACGCAGCTCCAACCGCGTGGTGGTGCCCACGGCGGGGTCCTCCAGCAGGGTGAGCCGGGGACGCCAGGCGGCGCCGGGCGGTGTGGGCCGGAAGGAGCGGTGCATCGAGCCGCGCGAGCGGCGCATCAGCAGCGGGGCGGGGGCGGGCCTCGGGACGGCGGGTGCGGCGGAGGGCGTCACGGACGGGGTGTCGTCGGCCGGCCGGGCGAGCGCGGCACGGCTCTCCTCGATGAGGGGGTGCCCCGGGTCCATCAGCGCCTCGCGCCCGGCGCACACGGCCGCCAGGAGCTCGTGGGCGGCGTCGGGGCGCCCGGCCGCGGCGAGCGCCTGGGCCAGGCCGACGGCGAGGGTGGGGAAGACCGGGGTCTGGTCGCAGCGTTCGGCCCCGATCGACACGGCGACGTCCTGGGCCTCCCGATGGCCGTCGGTGAGCAGGGCGGTGGCCGAGGAGAAGTCCGCCACGGGGAGGACGTCCGCGAGGATCTGCTCGTAGACCCGGACCGCTCCTGGTGCGTCGCCGGCCCGGAAGCGCGCGTAGGCGAGGCTCAGGCGGATGTCCAGGGTGGCGAACGCGCGCGGGCCGCGGCTTGCCAGACAGATCTCGGTGAGCTCCTCCAGCCGGACCACGGCGCGCAGCGGCCGGGATCCGAGTGCCAACAGGAGTGCGTGGGTGTCGCGGGCGCAGAGCGTCGTGTCGTCGACGGCTCCGAACGCCTCGAGGGCGGCCACGAGATCGGATGCCGTCCGCACCGCCTCGTCGTGCTGTCCGTCCTGATGCCGGGCGACGGCCAGCATGCTGCCGACGTAGCCGAGCAGGGGCAGCCCGGGGTCGTCGAGACCGGTCAAGCCGGCCATCAGCGGTGACAGTTCGGCGATCACGGTCTGGTGATCGCCGGAGTACAGGAGCGCGCAGGCCCGGCGGATCCGGAGCCACCCGGGCAGGTGGTGTTCCGGCCCGAGCGCCTCGTCGGCGACGGCGATCGCCTCCCGGGCCTGGGCGGCGGCGTCGGTGAGGCGACCGGCGTCCAGGTGATTCAGCGCGATGCTGTCCCGGAGGTCCAGGGTGTCCGGGTGGTCGGCGCCGAGGACCCGGGTGTGGTCGGCCAGGAGCTCCCGGAAGAGCGCGTCGGCCTGCTCGTGGCGCCACGCGAGGCGGTGAGCGTCGGCCAGGGTGTGACGGGCGGCCAGGGAAGCGGGGTGGTCTGCGCCGTGGACGCGCGTGTGATCGGCGACGAGTCGCTGTCGGGCGAGGATCTCCTCGTGCTGGCGACCGGCGTAGCGGTGGGTGAGCGCGAGTTCGGCCCGGGCGGCGAGGACGTCCGCGTGATCGGGGCCCTGGATCCGGATCCGGTCGGAGATCAGGACCGTCAGCAGGTGGGCGGCACGGTCGAGTTCACCGGTCGACCGGAGGATCTGGGCCAGTTGGGAGCGGGCAGTGAGGGTGTCCGGGTGCTCCGGGCCCAGGATCCGGGCGAGATCATCGGCCACCCGTTGGCGTTCGGTGACCGCCTGGAGGTACATCCCTGCCGCATGGCAGTCGGCGGCGAGGCCGCTTCGGGTGTCGATCGTCTGCGAGTGGTCGGGCCCCTGGAGCCTGATCCGGTCGCGCAGCAGCGCCTCGGTGAGCTCGATGCTGCTCAGGTGGTTGCCGGAGGTCCGGTGGATCCACGCCAGGAGGGAGCGGGTGTCGAGGGTGTCCGGGTGGTCGGGGCCGTCGACCCGGGTGCGGTCCGCGAGCAGGGCCGTGCACAGGTGGAGTGCCTTTTGCAGGTCACCGGCCGCACGACACTCGGAGGCCTGGGACCAGCGGGTGCCCAGGGTGGTCGTGTGGTCGGGGCCGAGCACGCGGGCCCGGTCGGCGGCCACCACCCCGAAGAGCTCGCTCGCGCGCCGATGATGGCCCGCGTCACGCTGCGCGGCGGCCTGCCACCATCTGGTGTCGATCACTCCGGGGTGGTCCGGGCCCTCCACGCGCTCCCGGTCGGCCAGCAGGGCCTGGTAGAGCTGCTCGGCGGCGCGGTGGTCGCCTGCCGCGACGACCGACCGGGTGAGGCTGAGCCTGGCGTTCAGCGTGGTCTGGTGGTCCGGGCCGAGAGTCCGGAGGCAGTCGGCGACGAGGGCCCGGAACAGGTCCACCGCGCGGCCGGGGTCGCCGGACTCCCGATGGGTGCGGGCCAGGCCGAAGCGGGTGTCGAGGGTCGTGCCGTGGTCCGGGCCCAGGACCCGGCACAGGTCGGGGACGAGGCGGTCGTAGAGGTCCACCGCGCGCCCGAAGTCCTTTGCTTCGCGGTGGGTGTAGGCGAGCGATCCTCGGGTCCCGAGGGTGTCCGGGTGGTCGGGGCCCTGGACCTTCGTCCGGTCGGCCACCAGGCTGACGTAGAGCTCGATCGCGCGGCGGTGCTCGCCCGCTTCCTCGGTCGCGGAGGCGAGGGAGTCGCGGCAGTCCAGCGTCGAAGGGTGGTCGGTTCCGAGGAAGCGGGTGCAGTCGGCGAGCAGTTCCTGGAAGAGACCGAGGGCCTGCTGTTGGTCGTGCGCGTGCAAGGCGGCCCATGCCAGGCCCTTGCGGACCGAGAGGGTGCTGGAGTGCTCGGGGCCGAGGACCCGATCGAAGTCGGCCACCAGCGGGGTGTACCGCTCCACGGCGCGGTAGTGGTCACCCGTCTGGGCATGGCCGATCGCCTCCCACCAGCGGTAGACGAGGGTGTCGGGGTGGTCGGGACCCAGCACCCGGTCCTGGTCGGCGGCCAGCTCGGCGTAGAGCATCGCGGCCCGGGGGCCGTCGGCGGCCTTGGTGAAGGCGTTCGCGTACTGCCAACGGGCGTGGAGAGTGCTCGCGTGGTCGGGGCCGTGGAGCCGGGTCCGGTCCGCCACGAGCCGGTCGAACAGCTCGATCGCCTGCCGGTGGTCACCGGCGCCGGAGAACGCCTGCGCCAGTCGTGCCCGTGTGCTCAGGGTCTCGGGGTGGACCGGTCCCTTGATGCGGGAACGGTCGGCCAGGAGCGCTCGGTAGATCGCGACGGCGCCCCGGTGGTCCCCCGCCTCCTGGTGACTGTCGCCGAGCCAGTAGCGGGTCATCAGGGTGAGCGGATGGTCGGGGCCCTGGATCCTGGCGCGATCGCTCGCGAGCGTGTCGTAGAGCTCCGCGGCGCGGCGGTGGGCGTCGGCGTCCCCGTGCGCTGACGCGAGCCAGAAGCGGGCGTTGAGCGTGCCCGGGTGATCCGGGCCCAGGGCACGACCGTAGTCGGTGACCGCCTGCTCCGAGAGTTCGAGGGCGAGGCGGTGGTGCCCGGCATCGCGGTGTGCCCGGGCCAGGTCGAGTCGGGCACCGAGGGTGTGCGGGTGGTCGGGGCCCTCGATCCGGTGGCGCTCGGCGGCGAGGTGCTCCCGTTCGGCGAGGGCCTGCCGGTAGTGGCCTGCCTCCTGCAGGGCGTAGGCGAGGCCCTTGCGGGCTTCGAGCGTGTGGGAGTGGTCGGGGCCGTGCACTCCGGTGCGGTCGATCAGTAGCTGTTCCCGCAGGTGTACGGCGTGACGGTAGTTCCCGGCCTTGCCGTGGAGCCAGGCCTGCCAGCCACGGGTGCGCAGGACCGCGGGATGGTCGGGCGCCAGCGCCAGCGCCCGGTCGGCGACGATCTCATCGCACAGCGCCGCTGCGCGTCGGTGGTCGCCCACACCGCTGAGCGTCCTGGCCACGGCGAGGCGGGTGTCGAAGGTCCTGACGTGTTCGGGGCCGTGGAGCCGTCGGTGCTCGGCCAGGAGCTGCTCGTGAACGGCGAGTGCCTCGTGCGGTCGGCCGGCGGTGTGCAGCGCCCAGGCGAGGTTGGCGCGTTCGTCCAGGGTGTGCGGGTGCTCGGGGCCCTGGATCCGGAGCCGGTCGGCCACCAGGATCTCCAGTTCCTCGACTTCGAGTTCCGGGGATCCGGCCGCGCCCAGCGCGTTCCCCAGGTAGCTGCGCTCGTTCAGGGTGTCGGGGTGGGTGGCGCCCTGGATGTGGGTGCGGTCGCGGACCAGGGCGCGGTGCTGTTCGACCGCGGTGCGAGGAGCGCCCGCGTCCTGGTGCGCCAGGGCCAGCGCGGACCGGGCGTCGAGGGTCTGGGGGTGGTCGGGGCCGAGCACCCGGGCGTGGTCGGCGGCCAGTCGAGTGAACTCGTCGACCGCGATGGCGGGTTGGCCGGAATGCCGGTGGAGCTCGGCCAGCCGTGCACGGGTGTGGAGGGTCTGCGGGTGGTCCGCGCCCTGCACCCGGGTGCGGTCCGCGACCACGGCCGCGTACGCGGCGACGGCTGCCGGGAAGTCACCGGTCTCGGCGAGCGCGGCGGCGTGCCAGCCGCGGCTGTTCAAGGTGTCGGAGTGGTCCGTGCCGAGGAGCCGGGTACGGTCGGCGAGAACCCTCTC
This sequence comes from Kitasatospora sp. NPDC005856, assembly GCF_040629945.1. NCBI lineage: Bacteria > Bacillati > Actinomycetota > Actinomycetes > Kitasatosporales > Streptomycetaceae > Kitasatospora > Kitasatospora sp. NPDC005856. The sequence goes on from NZ_JBEXWT010000015.1 coordinate 50,025, forward strand.
GTACAGGGCGATCGCCCATCGGTGCCGCCCGGCCGCGAGTCGGGCGAACGCGAGCCCGCTCCGGTGGGTCAGGACGTCCGGATGGTCGGCCCCGAGTGCCTCCTCGGCGTCTGCCAGGAGCCGCTCGAACTCCGCCACCGCGGCGGGGTGTTGACCGGCCACCTGGAGCGCGTAGGCGAGGGCGGAGCGACTGCGCAGGGTGTCGTCGTGATCGGGGCCCAGGACGCGGGCGCGCTCGGCCACGAGGGTACGGAACTCCTCGATCGACTCGGAGTGCCGACCCGCCTTGCGGCAGGCGTTCGCGAGGGTGTGCCGGTCGGCGAGGGTGTCCGGGTGGTCGTGGCCCTGGACCCGGGTGCGCCGGGCGACCACGTCCCGGCACAGGTCGACCGCCCGGGCCGGGTCGCCCGCGTGGGTGTACAGCGAACCGAGCCGGCCGAGGGCGGTGAGGGTGTCCGGGTGGTCGGCGCCCAGCAGTCGGGTCCGGCCGTCGGCCACGGCCGTGACCAGGGGGATGGCGAAGACCTGCTGCGCGCGGTCGGTGAGCTCCGCCGCGGCCAGTGCGTAGAGCGCGACGGCCTCCGCGGTCGCCTCCTCCGAGGGGCCGGTGGAGGCGAGTTCGCGGATGTGCGGCAGCAGGGCCCGGCGCAGCTCCGGGCCGGCGTCCTCCCAGAGCCGGGCGGCCGTGTGGGCGAGGTGTGACTCCGCCCGTTGCCGCAGCCGGCGGGCGCCGTCGGAGCCGCGCAGTACGGCCTGCAGCAGCCGGTGCACGGCGACGGTGTCGCCGAGGGTGATCAGGTTGTAGTCGGCCAGCAGCCGCAGGGCGGCGTCGACCTCCTCGGTCCGGCGGGACCCGAACGGGGTGAGCACCTCGCGGGGCAGCGCCTCGGGGGCGTACCAGGCCAGGGTCCGCAGCAGCTCGACGGCGAAGGGTGCGGCGTGCTGAACGGTGCGCAGTGTGGTCTGCCAGAGCCGGGCGACGGTGTCCACCGAGCCCGGATCGGAGCCGGGCCCGGTCGGGCTGGTGCTGTGCAGCAGCTCGCGGTAGGCGCCGAAGGTGGTGCCGGTCTGCTGGACGTACGCGCCGGCCTGGGCGAGTGCCAGCGGCAGGTGGCCGAGTTCGTCGGCGAGCGCACGGGCCTCGTCCCGCTCGGCCGGGTCGACGTCGATGCTCGGGTACGCGGTGCCGCACAGGAGGCGGGCCGCCTCCGGGGCGCCCAGGACGTCGATGTGGACCGGCCGGATGCCGGGGTGCCATCCGCCCGCGCGGCGACTGGTGACCAACTGGTGGCCACAGCCGAGCAGTCGTCCGAGGTAGGGGGCGAGGTGCGCCGGATCCTCGGCGTTGTCGTAGACGAGCAGCCAGCGGTCGTGGGTGCGCAGCCAGGTGAGGGCCCATTCGACCTGCTGGCCGGGCGGGGCGGTGAGGGCCCAGGCGGGGTGGAGGTGGACGGCGAGCCCGGCGAAGGCCTCGGCGAGCTGCTCCTCCGATTCGGCGGTGATCCACCAGACCAGCCGGTACTGCTCGGCCGCCGCCTGCCGGTGGGCGTAGTGCAGGGCCAGGGTGGTCTTGCCGACGCCGCCGAGGCCGTGCAGCGTGGTGGCCTGGGTGACCAGGCCGCCGCCCCGGCCGCGGGCGAGGGCCTTGGTGACGGCGCGCAACTCGGCTTCCCGGCCGACGAGTCGGCCGGCCGAGTGGGGCGGAAGGTTGGGCGTCGGCGTGGTCGGCTCGACGGTGAGCGCGGCCTGCGCCGCCTCGGGCGGCAGGACGGCGGCGTGGGGGTCGCCGGAGGCGGCCGAGGACGAGGTGGGGCGGCGCCGCTGCTCGAAGGGCTCCGGGTCGGGCAGGCCGCCCTCGGGTCGGACGTGTGCCGTCATCGACATCAACACTTCGGTGCCCTCATCCATCCCCGCTGCCGGTTCCGCGAGCCCACCGTAGTGGTGCGCGGGCGGTGTGTCAGGGAAATCGCCGAAGGATCCTCAGTCGGCCAGCCCCAGTGGGTCCGGTGCGGGGTCAAGGAGTCGGGGGCCGTTGTTGCGGACGCTGTTGACGGTGGTGGGGACCGCGCGGACGCGCAGGTCACCGTCGGCGGGGCGGCGCAGCAGGTGGTGGAGTTCGGCGGGGTCGGTGTGGGCGGGGGAGAGCCAGGTGGGGAGGTCGTCGGGGGCGATGGTCAGGGGCATCCGGTCGTGGATGCGGCCGGCGGAGTCGGTGGCGTCGGTGGTGATGACCGTGGCGGTGGCCAGCCAGGCGAGCGGGTCGTCCTCGGGGCGGGTGCGGTCGCGCCAGAACTCGTAGAGGCCGGCCATCAGCATCACGCCGCCGGTGCTGAGGAAGTACGGCTGCTTGTACTTCTTGTGGTCGGCGCCGGCGGGGACCTCACGCCACTCGAAGTAGCCGTCGGCGGGGATGACGCAGCGGCGGGCGGTGAAGGCCTTGCGGAAGGCGGGCTTGGTGTCGACGGTCTCCGAGCGGGCGTTGATCATGCGGGCGCCGCCCGACGGATCCTTGGACCAGGAGGGCACCAAACCCCAGCGCAGTGGGCGCAGTTGGCGCAGCACCTCGCCGGTGTCCCGGTCGACGCGTTCCAGGACGGCCGGCACCGGGTCGGTCGGGGCGACGTTCCAGCTGGGGGCGAAGGTCTCGGCCGGGTCCCAGCGGAGCTCTCCGAGCAGCGAGACGAGGTCCTGGGGCGTGGTGGTGGAGACGAAGCGACCGCACATGCCCCCAGCCTCCCACGTCGCAGGGGCACCAAACGTTCAACGGGGCGCCTGCGCGCCCGGGGTGTGGCCGAAGGCGCGGCGGGCACCGCGGCGCTGGTGGTGCTGTACGCGGGCGGCGCGGTGGGGTCGGTGCTGGGCGGCGCGCTGGCGGACCGGTGGGGGCGGGTCGCGGTGTCCCGCTGGTCGTACCCGGTGGCGGCGGTCGCGGTGGCCGGGCTGCTGCTGGTACCGGGTCCGGTGCTGTACCTGTTCGTGGCGCTGGCCTCGGCGGGGCTGTACGTGCTGTTCTCGTTGCAGGTCACCCTCGGGCGACGGTCAGCGTCGGCGGCCTGGCGAGCCCCGTGATCGGCGCTCTCGCGGACGCGACCTCGCTGCGCACGGCACTGCTGCCGCTGGTGCTGATGCCGGTGCTGAGCTGGGTGCTGTTCCGGACGCTGCCGGAGCTGGTGCTCCCGGTGCCCGCCGGGTCCGAGGCGGCGGCGGCGACGTGGGTGGCACCGGTCAGGAAGTGACCGCCGCGACGACCTCCGCGTAGGCGTCGAACAGCCGGGGCGTGCCCGGCTTGCGGTCGGCGAGCAGCAGGGCCCAGCAGCGGGCGACCAGCGTGCGGGCCTCGGCGCCGGGCCAGGGCCGCGGCAGCAGCTCCGGGGGCAGTAGCGGGTCCGGCTCGGTGGCCTCGGTGAAGACGGCGGCCAACTCGACGGCCACGGTGAGTAGTTCGGTCTCCGACAGGCTGCCCGCGGTGAGCCGGGCGAGCTGCTCGGCGGCGAAGGCGGCCAGGCGCCGGTGGCCCTCGGCGAGCTCCTCCAGCGGCCACCAGTGACGGGCGAGTTCCCGGGGGTCCGCGGTGTCGCCGGTGTGCAGGTCGCGGGTGCCGAGCAGGGTGAGGTTGCCGAGGACGCCCAGGGCGCCGGCCGCCTCCCGGACGTCCGGCTCCCAGGGGTGCGGCGAGACGTAGAGCCCGTTCTGCACGGGGGCGCCGCCGAGCCGCAGCAGGGTCTCGCGCAGTGCGTCGCGGGCGGTGCGCTCGCGCTCGGGGACGGCGAATCCGGCCAGGTGCCAGACGCCGTCCCAGGGGGCCTCGCCCCGGTCCTGGGCGTACATCAGGGCGAGGTGCTCGACGTCGGGTTCGATCTCCCGTCGGGTCGTGGCGGTGGCACGCAGCAGCGCCCGGCGGCCGCGGCCCTCCTGGACGAATCGGCCGTCGGCGGTGAGGCGCTTGATGGTCAGCCGGACCTGCTGGTCGCTCATGCCGAGCCGGCCGGCCACGGCGTAGAGGTCGCCGCAGTCGACCGTTCCGTCGGCACGGACCATCGCGTCCACCAGCACCCGGGTGGGGATCTCCTGCATGACGATCATCCTAGTGCGTTCATCTCTGATACGGTCGTTTTCAGAACGATCGATGGGCAAGTGAACGATATGGAGGCGACGAAGGCGATGAAGAGAGCCAAGACGACGAAGACGCCGGGCAAGCGCCGTCGCCTCTGGGGATCCCTGCTGGCCGTGGCCGTGCTGCTGGCCGGCGCGGGCGGCTGGGTGGTGTACCAGAACGAGTACGACCTCACCGAGGAGCGGGTCACCGTCACCGGCGGCAAGCAGCCGCTCCAGGGGGTGCTGGCCCGCCCGAGCGGCGGCCACGGACCGTACGGACTGGTGGTCTTCGTCCACGGCGACGGACCCATGGACGCGACCCACGACACCTTCTACCGGCCGCTCTGGGAGGCCATGGCCAAGGCCGGATACGCGACGCTGTCCTGGGACAAGCCCGGCGTCAACCATGCCCCCGGCAACTGGCTCGACCAGAGCCTCCAGGACCGCGCCGACGAGACCCTCGCCGCGATCCGGTGGGCCAAGGCCCAGCCCGGCATCGACCCGGACCGGATCGGACTCTGGGGCGCCAGCCAGGCCGGCTGGGTGATGCCCAAGGCCGCCCGGCAGTCCCCGGACGTGAAGTTCGTGATCGCCGTCGGCCCCGCCGTCAACTGGCTCCGGCAGGGCCGCTACAACCTGCTCGCCGAGCTCCGGGAACGGCACGCCTCGCCCGAGGAGACCGCCGCCGCCGTCGACCGCAGCGACCGGAACCTGGCCGCCCTGCGGACCGCCGGAACCTTCGAGCAGTACCGGGCCGCCGGCGGCGACGTCCAGGGGCTGACCCCCGAACGCTGGGCGTTCAACAAGCGCAACCACCTCGCCGACGCCACCGAGGACCTCGCCGCCCTGCGGGTTCCCGTGCAGCTCGTCCTCGGCGGCCGGGACGTCAACGTCGACAGCGACGACACCGAGGCCGGCTACCGCCGCCTCGTCACCACCCCGGGCCTGCTCCAGGTCCTGCGCTTCCCCGACGCCACCCACAACATCGTGCCCAAGGACGTCGAGGACTCCGAACTGCGCAGCACCCTCCTCGCCATCGCCGCCCCGCGCTCGCTGTTCGCCCCCGGCTACCTCGACGGCATGCGGAACTTCCTGACCTCGCTCGACCACCGGAAGGGCTGACCCACGATGAGACTGCTCGCCCTCGGCGGAGCCGGCGCGATGGGCCGGGTCGCCGCCCGGGTCGCGGCCGCACTGCCCGGCGTCCACGAACTGGTGATCGCCGACCGCGACCTCGACGCCGCCCGCCACGCCGCCGCCGCAATCGCCACCGGCTCACCGGTGCCCGTCCGCGCGAGCCGGGTCGACGTCACGAACGGCCCGCGGCTGCGCTCCGCCCTCGCGGACGCCGACGCCGTGCTGAACACCGTCGGCCCGTACTACCGCTACGGCCTCGACGTGCTGCGCGCCGCGATCCGCACCGGCACCCACTACCTGGACATCTGCGACGACTGGGAACCCACCGTCGCGATGCTGGAACTGGACGGGGAGGCCCGCGCCGCCGGAGTGCGCGCCGTGCTCGGCATGGGCGCCAGTCCCGGCGTCAGCAACCTGCTCGCCGCCCGGGCCGCCGCCCGCCTCGACACCCTGACCGACGTGTACACCGCCTGGCCGGTGGACGTCGGCGAACGGCCCGACACCTCCCGGCCCGACACCTCCCGGCCCGCGACCTCCGAGCCCGCGACCCCGCCGACCGACAGCCCGCCCGCCGACACCTCGCTGCGCGACGCGAACGGCGCGATCTCGGCCGCCGCCGTGCACTGGATGCAGCAGATCAGCGGCACTGTCGCGGCCGTGGAAGGCGGCCGGCTGGTCCGGCGGCCCCCGCTGCGCCCGGTCACCCTCGACCTGCCCGGCGGCCACCGCGGCACCGCCTACACCGTCGGCCACCCCGAGCCGGTCACCCTGCACCGCAGCCTGCGGCCCGGCGGCGACGCGGCCAACCTGATGGTGGTGACCGTCGGCACCGCCGCCTACCTGGACGTGCTGCGCACCGACCTCGACGCCGGACGGCTGACCAACGAGAGCGCCGCCGCCGACCTCGACCGCCCCACCGTGCGCCGCACCCTGCGCGCGGCCGCCCGCGCCCCCAGGCTGCGGGGCCCGGGCACCCTCCCGCCGTTCTTCGCCGCCGCCACCGGAACGCGTGACGGCCGCCCGGCCGTGGCGCTCGCCCGGCTGACCGGCGCGGAGCGGTTGCTGGCGGACATGGCGGAAGCCACCGGCGTCCCGGCGGGGCTGGGGCTGGCACAGCTGCTGGACGGCACGGTACGGCCGGCCGGGGTGCACCCGCCGGAGGCGGTGATCGACGGGGAGCGGTTCTTCGCCGATCTGGCGAGGGAGTGCCCGGGAGTGACCGTGGTGGAGGACCTGTAGGCCGGGGGGTTCAGGCGCCGCGCGGGTCGTCCTCCGTCCACGGGCGCAGCTTCTCCGGGTTGCGGACCGCCCAGATGCGGGTGATCCGGCCCTCCGCCAGCTCGAACGCCGCCACCGTCGCGGTGCGCCCGCCGTGCTGGGCGACCAGCCCCGCGCGGCCGTTGACGGTCCGTTCGAGGAGCACGAGCCCGGGGGCCTTGTCGGCGATGTGGATCAGGTACTGGGCGATCCGCTCGCTGCCCCGGACCGGGCGCAGGGCCGCGCCGGCCAGTCCGCCGCCGTCGGCCGTCATCGTGGCGTCGGGGGCGAGCAGGGCGACCAGGGCCGCGATGTCCCGGGCCTCCCAGGCCTCCTTGAAGCGCCGCACCAGACCGGCCTGCGCGCCCCTCGGCACCGTCGGGGCCTGCGCGGCCCTGATCCGGCGGCGGGCGGAGGTGGCCAGCTGCCGGCAGGCCGCCGGGGTCCGGCCGACGATCTCGGCGACCTCGGGGAAGGGGTAGCGGAAGACGTCGTGGAGGACGAACGCCACCCGCTCGGCCGGAGTCATCGCCTCCAGCACGACCAGGAAGGCCATGTTCACCGACTCGTCCAGGGTCACCCGGTCCGCCGGATCGGACGGTCCGCCGCCGTCGCCGCCCGGCCCCCCGATCCACTCGCCGCGGTCGGGCAGCGGCTCGGGTATCCACTCGCCCACGTAGCGCTCCCGGCGGGCCCGCGCCGACCCGAGCAGGTCCAGGCAGACCCGGGAGGCCACCGTGGTCAGCCAGGCGCCCGGCGAGGCGACGGCCTCCTGCTGCGTCCGCGACAGCGCGTACCAGCGGGCGTACGTCTCCTGCACCGCGTCCTCGGCCTCGGCCAGCGAACCGAGCAGCCGGTAGGCGAGGTTGATCAGCTGCCGCCGCTCGCCGACGATCACGTTCGGTTCCGGTACGGACCGCTGCTGCCCCGGCTCGGACGGGATGTTCATGGTCGGGGCCACTCCCTGCTTCCTCTCGTCCGCGGGCCTCACACTTCGCCGGCCTGTGTCGTCGGATGAGCGGGACACTACCGATCAGCTGCCGCGAGGCAGAAGAGGGGAGCACATCATGGCCATCGGGATGACGGCGGGGGCGACGACGGACACCACGGCGGGGCAGCGCACCCACACCTTCCTGCGGGTCTCCGTCGCGCTCCAGACCGTGACCGTCCTCCTCCAGGCGGTCTCGGCCGGCCTGCTGCTCTCCACCTCCTACGGCGAGCAGCTGCACGGCATCGGCGCTCGGGTGATGTACGGGGCCTCGATGCTGTACGTGCTCGCCGCCGTCCTGGCCTGGCGGCCTGGCGGCGGCTCGCCCCGCCCGATCCTCTACGCGTCGGGCTTCCTGGTGCTGGCCTCGGCGCAGGTCGTCCTGGGCGTCGCGCACGTGCCGTCGGTCCACGTCCCCCTGGGCGTGCTCGTCTTCGGCCTGAGCGTGGCGGTGCTGGTGCGGACGCCGGCCGCCCGCTTGGTGCGGCGGGCGGCCGGCCCCGGGGCCTCCTGACACGGCCGGCCCCGGGTCTTCCTCATGCGGTCGGCTCAGGAGCCGAGGGTCCAGCTCTGGCCGGAGGCCGGGCGGGTGGTGACGGGGGTCCCGGCGGTGCCGGCGCCCGCGTCGAGGGCGAGCCCGGTGGCGACGTTGGTGACGGTGACGGTGCCCGCGGCCGAGCCCTGGGTCAGCTTCCACTCCTGCCAGGGGTTGCCGGGCGACAGGTCGAGCAGGTAGGCGCTGTAGCCGGCCGAGTTCCCGGCGGAGAGCACGGTGTGCCGATGGGTGCCGGTGGCGCAGTTGTCGGTGATCCGGACGGTGCCGTCGGGGTTGCTGGTGAAGGTCCACTGCTGGGCCGGGTCACCGGGGCGCACGGGCTCCAGGTCGGTGATCGAGCCGAGCGGCGCGGTGCAGGAGCCGAGCAGCGACAGGGCGAGGCCGCCGCTGGTCAGCGTGTGGTACTTCCCGTCGTCGAGGACGCCCGACCCGCCCGCCGTCTTCGGGGTGAGCCGGTAGAGGGCCGCGCCGTGGGCCGGGAGCGAGGCGCCGAGCGATCCGGTGACGGTCGAACTCGTGCCCGTCCACAGCTCCTTGGCCTGGTAGCCGGAACCTCCGAGGCCGAGCTCGGTCAGGCTGGTGGTGACGGTGCGTCCGGCCGACGGGTCCTGGTTGACCAGCAGCACGGCGGTGTCGCCGTTGGCGAGCTGTCGCTTGAGGACCACCGGCGCGCGCCCGTCGGCCGGCTGGGCGCCGACCAGCGTGGCCGGCTTGGCGAGGCTGTCCTGGTCGATGGTGATCACCTCGCGGTTCTTCAGGATCGCCAGGCTCGCGTCGTTGATCCCGGTGGACCAGGTGTAGCCGCCGTCGCTGTGCTGGGACTGCGCGGCGGTGCGCAGGTCGGCGCCGGAGATCAGCGGCGCGGCGAGCATCGCGAGGATCGAGGTCTCGGTGCGGGACTCGTCGTCGGTGAAGGGCTTGTGGCAGACGCAGGTGTCGGTGGTGCCCCACAGGCCGTAGACGTCCTGCCAGCCCGTGAACATCATGTCGAGGTCGTTCCAGCTGCCCGGGCGGACGTTGCCCGGGTACTCCAGCGCGGTGCGCAACTGCCCGTTCCAGAGCACCCCGTCGAGCTCGCTGCTCCGGTCGCCGCCGATCCGGCAGAGATTGGCCACCTGGCCGCACCAGATGCCGGTGGGCGCGTAGCCGGGCGCGTGGAAGGGGGCGGTGCCGGCGGCCTGGACCACCGGGTCGGTGCGGGCCGGGTCGTCGGCGGCGAGCAGGTACGGCAGCCCGGTGTGGACGGGCTGGGCGGAGACGCTGAGGGTGACCTTGGGCCTGCCCTGGGCGGCGGAGGCGGCGTCCAGCGCGCGCTGGAAGGTCTGCACCCGGGCGTAGATCGACCGGGTCAGCTCCTTGCCGACGCCCTGGGTGCCGTAGTTGTGCCCGTCCGGGCCGGTGATCGCCGGGCCGTAGGGGCAGTCGTCGTACTTGACGAAGTCGACGCCCCAGGAGACGAAGTCGGCCGCGTCGGTGGACTCGTGGCCGAGACTGCCGGGGTGCATCTGGCAGGTGAGGTAGGTGTCGGTGGCGTAGAGGCCGAACTTCATGCCCTTGCTGTGGGCGTAGTCGGCGAGGTACGCGATGCCGTTGACGGTCTGCCCGTTCCAGGAGCGGGACGGGAAGTGGTCGGGGCGCGGGATCAGGTGGCCGGAGGTGGGGTCGTTGCCGGTGCCGTCGGTGCCGGAGACGGGTTTGCCCTGGTTGTCGTAGAGCTGCATCGCGCCTTCGGGGGTGCGCACGATGTCGGTGCTCTGGCCGTCGCGGTGCCACAGCGACCAGCCGTCGTCGATGGTGACCGTGTCGTAGCCGGCCGAGACCAGTCCGTTGGCGGCCATGAAGTCGATGGTCTGGACGACCTGCTCCTGGGTGACCTCGGTGCCGAGGGAGTTCCAGGAGTTCCAGCCCATGGGCGGGGTCAGGGCGTTGCCGTTGCCGAGCGCGGCGGCCGGGGCGGCCGTGCCGAGGCCGACGGCTCCCAGCCCGGCGGTGGCGAGGGCGAGGGACAGCAGGGATGCCGCGAGACGGCGGCGGGTTCGGCGCATGTGCGCACTCCTGAGGGTGTGGGGTGACCGGTTCGTCAGGAAAGCTCTCTGGGGGGAGAGGAACGCGGCCGGCCGGGTGGGGCCGGCCGGCCGCGGGTGGGGGGTGTGGGGGTCAGTCGGTGACGGCCGCGGTCGCGGAGCGGCCGGGGGCGAGGGTCACGGTGGTGCGGGTGTAGGTCACGCCGTCGACGGTCGTGGTGCGGGCCTCGCGCTGCGTGCCGTCGACGGTGACCCGGGCGTGCTGCCCGGGGAAGCGGGCCTCCCAGGTGAGCGGCTCGGTACCGGTGTTGGTGACGGTGCTGCGCTGCGCGCCGTCGTGGCGGACGGTCACCGTGCCGCCGCCCACCGGGATGCCCGCGACCTGGAGCCAGCCCATCGAGGTCGGCAGCTGCGAGGCGGTGGTGAGCGTGTGGCCGGCGGCGTCCGGGGTGACACCGAGCAGGCCCTGGACGGTCTGGGAGAGCAGGGTGAACGGGACCTCGGGGTAGTCGCCGTTGAGCATCGCGCCGCTCACGTGCGGCTCGCCGGTGCTCTCGTAGATGTGCCGCATCCACTTCCAGGCGGTGGTGCCGTCGTGGTTGGCGAAGAAGGCGTCCGGCAGATAGGTGTAGGCCTCCAGGTTGGCCGAGCGCTCCGGGCCGGAGTCGGCGGCGTCGATGGCGGCGAGGTGGCCGTCCCGGCGCGGGCCCGGGTCGAGCAGCTGCTTGACCGGCATCAGCACGCTCGCCTCGTAGCCCCAGCCGGCGATCGCCTTGCCGGTGGTGTCGTAGCCGTGGACGACCTCGCCGGGCTGCGAACCGTCCACGCTCCAGGTGGAGTTGACGTACGTGCGCAGCCGGTCGGCGGCCTTGCGGTAGTCGGCGGCGGAGGCGGCGTCGCCCCGGGCCCCGGCCAGCGCGGCGGCGGCGAGGTAGGCCTGGTACTGGGCGCCGACCGCGTCGCCGGCCTCGGCGTAGGTGCGGGTGGCGTTCTCGGCGTAGCTGGCGGTGCCGGCGAAGATGCTGCGGCTGGTGGCCTGCGGGATCGGCACCCCGCCGTTGTCGACCGGGCCGGGCCGGGCCGCGATGAACGGGCCGAGGGTGTTGCGGACGTACCGGCCGAGGCCCGGGTCGTCCGCGTAGTCCCGGTCGCCGGTCCAGCGGAAGGCCTCGCCGGCCTGCTGGACGAGCTCGAACGGAGCGGGGAGCTCGCGGACGAAGCGGTCCGGGCTGCGGTAGTCGATGGCGGCGTAGCTGCGGGCGTCGAAGTTGAGCGCCCAGACCGGGTAGAGCCGGTTGACCTCGGTGGCGGAGGCGGCGAAGCCGCGCAGCATGGTCTTGTTCTCGGCGTCCAGCCCGAGCAGGTGGGCGCCGACCAGCTGGTGGGCGAAGTCCCGGCTGTAGAAGGCGGATCGGAACGGGTAGCCGGCCCAGTAGGAGGCGTCGTAGGTGGTGGTGCCGGTGCCGGCCGGGTGGTTCTCGTCCTGGTCGAGCACACCGGTGGCGCCGGGCTGCTGGACCCAGCTGTTGGCCTTGGTCTTGGCCCAGTCGAAGAGCGCGACGACCTCGGGGTCGGAGGAACTGATCACCGGGTCGTTGGGGGCGGACGGGGCGACGGCGGCGTCGTCCACGTTGACCCAGCCCGTGGGGGAGGAGTCGATGGTGAGGGTCAGCCGGTCGCCGGGGGCGACCCGCACCCGGGGGAGGGTGTACTTGGCGTAGGTGGACTGCTCGGGCAGCGGCAGGGAGCGCACCACGGTTCCGTTGACGCTCACCGAGAAGCCGCCGCCGGCGCCGCCCGTCGCGATCCAGGCGGACAGGTCGTAGGTGCCCGCGGTGGCGGCGGTCACCTGCTGGCTCACCGCGTAGCCGGTGCCGGCGTCGAGGTAGGCGAGGCGGCCACCGCCGTGCGGGTTGTTGGTGGCGGTGCCGGTGTGGGCGGTGAACGTCCAGCCGTCGGAGCCCTGCTCGGAGCCCTGCTCGAAGCCGGGGTCGGCGAGGACCAGCGGCTCGGTGCGGGTGAGCGTCCAGCGGTGGGCCGGTCGGTTGTCGCAGTGGTGGTTGACCGGGGCCGGGTCGGCGGTCAGACAGGCGCCGGTGCCGCGGACGGTGAGGGTGTAGGTGCCCTGCGGCGCGCGGGAGACGCTGAAGCGCTCGGCCTCGGGGGAGGAGCCGCAGTCGGCTGTGGCGGGGTGGCCGTCCGGGCCGCCGAGGGTGAGGCAGCGGCCACTGGCGGCGTTGACCAGCAGGTAGTCGCCGCCGCTGCGGCGCAACTGCCAGCGCTGGCTGAGCAGCCGCCCGCAGGCCGCGCCGATCACCGGGGTGCCGGGGGCGGGCTGGGCGAAACGGGGGCCGAGGCAGGAGCCGTCGAGCGCCGAGGTGAGCTGGTAGTTCCCGCCGTCGACGAGCGGTACTCCGGCGGCCGCGGGAGCCGGGGCGGCACCGAGGGCCTGGGCGGTGAGGACGGCCAGGAGGGCGAGACCGGTGGGTAAGGCGCGGGGGCGGGGCGGCATGGCGGAGCTACCTCCGGTCGGTGAGTGGGGTGGTGACATTGGAACGTTCAAATCACTGGGAAGCCAGGGTTATGATGCATCGCATGTGATGGGTGACATTTCACATGGTTGGCTCGGTCGCGTCAACGGGATGTGCGGTGACGGCTTCCGGGAGGTGACCGGGAGAAGCCGTGAAGGCCCCTGCCCGACGGGGGTGGGCAGGAGCCTTCACGTCCTGGTCGCGGTCGGGGCCCCGGTGGCGGTCGGGGCCCCGACCGGGCTCGGCGCGGGACAGGGCGCCGAGCCGGACGGGGCGTGGAGCTGGACGGGGCTCAGTGCTTGAGGGCGGCGAGCGTTTCGTCCAGGCTCGGCGTGCCGGGGCGGGGCCGGTTGTAGGGGAGCTTGGAGAGCATCGAGCCCATCGCGCAGGTGTTGGTCAGCGCGGAGAACGCCAGCCCGCCGCCGACGGCGGCGGAGACCCAGCGGGTGCCCGGCAAGGCGCGGCCGACCAGTACGCCGGCAAGCACCAGCGAGCCGGCCACCAGTCGGACCTGGCGGTCCAGTGCCCACACCCGGCGGGCGCCGGCCACCTGGTTCAGCGGCCGTCCGGCGTTCGCCCAGGCGTTGGTGCCGCCGGTCAGGGTGAGGGTCGGGACACCGGCGTCCGCCAGCTGGCGGCAGGCGTTGTCGGCGCGCGGCCCGGCGGCGCACACCACGGCGATCTCGCCGTGCCCGGCGGCCGCGCGCAGCGTGGGCAGGGCGTGGTCGAGCTGGTCGAGCGGGATGTTCACGGCGCCGGGGATGTGGCCCGCGGCGTACTCGCCGGGGGAGCGGACGTCGATGAGGGTGAGCTGCCCGAGGCGGGGCTGGAGCTGCTCGACGGTCAGCGGCGTGGTCATGGGGCTGTGGGGTCCTTCCGGGAAGGGGGGGGTGGTGGGGGAGACGGGGTCGGGGGTGCCGGGCGTCGGCCCGGTGTGGTGGCCGGCTCGGTGCGGAGATCGGGCCGCTGCGGTGATCAGCTCACCGTGGTGATCAGCATCAGCGCGGCGACGGCGAGCAGGGCCACGGCGAAGGCCTTCTGCAGGGTGCGCCCGCTGAGCTTGTCGGCCAGCCGCTTGCCGTCCCAGGCGCCGAGGATCGCGGCTCCGGTGAACGGCGCGGCCACGGCCCAGTCGATCGCGCCGGTCGCACCCAGGCGGGGCAGCAGTGCGGCGAGCGAGTTGGCGGTGATGACCAGCAGGCTGGTGCCGACGGCCTCGGCCATGGTGAAGGCGAGCACCGAGACCAGGGCCGGTACGGCGAGGAAGCCGCCGCCGACGCCGAGCAGTCCGGTGACGGCGCCGAGCCCGGCGCCCGCAGCCGTGGACCGGCCGATTCCTGAGGCGGAACGTTCCTGCGTCTGTGCCTTGGGCGGCCGCAGCATCCGCCAGGCCGCGAGCGCCGCCAGCAGCGCGAAGGCGCCGGTCAGCAGGGCGCCCGGCAAGCGGGCGGAGAGTGCTCCGGCGGCCGTGGCGAGGGGCAGTCCGGCGGCGGCGAACAGCGCGCCGGTGCGCCAGCGGACCCGGCCCGCCCGGGCGTGGGCGAGCAGTCCGGTCAGCGAGGTCGCGGCGACGATCACCAGGCTGGCCGTGGTGGCCAGCGCCGGGCTGAAGCCCAGCAGGTAGACCAGGGCGGGTACGGCCAGCATGCTCCCGCCGCCGCCCAGTCCACCCAGGGCGAGCCCGACCACCGCACCGGCGGCGAGCGCCAGGAGCAGCGTGGTCATATCACGTGTCCGGGGCTGCCGCCGGGCGTGGTGACCGGCAGTCCGGCCTCCGCCCAGGCGTTCATGCCGCCGGCCACGTTCAGCACCTCGACGCCGCGCTGGGCGAGCAGCTCCGCCGCGCGCTGGGAGCGGTTGCCGGAGCGACAGATCGCCAGCACGGTCCGTCCGGCCGCCTCGGGCGGCAGCGGGACACCGGCGACCAGTGCGATCAGCGGCTGGTGCAGCGCGCCGGGGGCGTGCCCGGCGGTGAACTCGGCGGCCTCCCGGACGTCGAGCAGCGCGGCGGCGCCGGTGCGGGCGAGCCCGTGGGCCTCGGCGGGGGTGGTCAGCCCGGGGGTGCTGTGGCCGGGGGTGCTGTGGCCGTGGGGCGCGGACCCGTGGGCGTGCGACGGCAAAGGCATGTGGTGTCTCCAGTGGTGCAGACCGGACCGCAGTGGTCCGGCGGGTCGGGGGCGGCGCGGCTGTCCGTACGGGCCCGGTGGCCCGGTACGGCGGTGTGACCGGCGCATCCTCGGCCTCGCCCGTACTGGCTCGCAGGCGGCGGCTGTCCCTCTCGATGGCTCCACCATAGTACCCCCGGGGGTATTATCGAAATCGTTCGGCCATACCCCCGCCCGTATCGGCCCCGAAGCCATATGCTCGGAAACATGCCGAGGGGGGTATCACGATGGCGCTGTGGCGCCCACGTCGCCCAGGAGGGTTCCCCCGTGTACTTCGCCCAGTTCTACCTCGACTGCCTCTCCCAGGCCTCGTACCTGATCGCCGACGAGCACACCGGCCGGGCCGTCGTGGTCGACCCGCGCCGTGACGTGGACGAGTACGTCGCCGAGGCCCAGGCCCACGGCTTCACCGTCGAGGCGGTCATCAACACCCACTTCCACGCCGACTTCCTGGCCGGCCACCTCGAACTGGCCGACCGCACCGGTGCGTGGATCGGGTACGGGCGCCGCGCGGAGACCGATTACCCCATCCGCAAGCTCGCCGACGGCGAACGGATCGAACTCGGCGACGTCACCCTGCAGATCATGGAGACCCCCGGGCACACGCCCGAGTCGATCAGCATCCTGGTCTTCGAGCAGCCCGACGACACCGTCCCCTACGGCGTGCTCACCGGCGACGCGCTGTTCATCGGCGACGTCGGCCGCCCCGACCTGCTCGCCTCCACCGGCGTCACCGCCGGCGAACTCGGCGCGATGCTCTACGACAGCGTGCACCGCAAGCTGCTGGGCCTGCCCGACGAGACCCTGGTCTTCCCCGCCCACGGCGCCGGCTCCGCCTGCGGCAAGAACCTGTCCACCGACCGCCAGTCCACCATCGGCCGCGAGCGCGCCACCAACTACGCCTGCGCCCCGATGGACGAGGCGGCCTTCGTCGCGCTGGTCACCGATGGCCAGCCCACCGCCCCCGGCTACTTCGGCTACGACGCCGACCTCAACCGCCGCGAACGCGAGCTCTTCGACCCGGCCGCCGTCCGCGCGCTGACCGGCACCGAGTTCCTGGCCCGCCGCGCCGAGGGCGCCGTGGTGGTGGACGGCCGCGACCCGGCCGCCTTCGCCGCCGGCCACCTCGCGGAGTCGATCAACGTCCCCGCCGACGGACGCTTCGCCGAGCAGTCCGGCACCGTGCTGGCGCCGGACCGCGAACTGCTGGTCATCGCCCCGGAGGAGCGCGGCGCCGAACTCGTCACCCGCCTCGCCCGGATCGGCTTCGACAAGGTCGCCGGCCACCTCGCCGACCCGCAGGACGTCTTCCGGGCCCACCCCGAGCTGATGCGCCAGGGCGCCCGGCTCACCGTGCACACCCTGCGCGAGGAACTCGCCGGCCCCCGGCCCCCGCTGGTCGTCGACGTCCGCGGCGCCGCCGAACGCGAAGCCGGCGCCGTCCCCGGCTCGCTCCACCTCCCGCTCGCCGAACTCCCCACCCGCCACGGCGAACTGCCCACCGACCGCCCCGTCGTCCTCCACTGCGCCGGCGGCAGCCGCTCCTCCATCGCCGCCAGCCTGCTCCGCCGCCACGGCCACCCGCAGACCTACGACCTCATCGGCGGCTACGGCGCCTGGGAGGCCGTCCCGGAGGCGTGACCCCACCCCGCCCGAGACTGCACCAACCGTCCAGGCCCACCCCCTACCCGGCCCGCGGGAGTTCCTGAAGGCTGCCCCGCCACCTGCCCCCAAGAGGCCGGCCCAACGGAGCCCCGCCAGGAGGGCGGGGGCACGGCCGCAGCGGACGCGGTTCAGACATGACGTGGGTCGGATGCGCGGTCGCGTCCAGGTCCCGGACTCGGCGGTTGGCGTGCTCGATCACCGCGAACGCGCACAACCGGGCCCTGGACAGGGTGACTGTCTCGAAGAAGTCGCACGCGAGGAGCGCGTCGCGCCTCACGCACCGTCGGCCCGACAGCCGCCGCATCACCAACTCCCCTGCTGTCGGGCCCGGCAGCACCGCCGGTACCGGATGGGCGACGTGTTCACCAGCCGCGTCGACCCTGGCGAGGATCCGTGGCCGGCGAAGGCGCGTGCCTGGATGAGTTTGAGGACTTTCACCCCCGATTGGCGGAAAACCATAAGAAAACGATTAAATTCGGGCATGCGGAAGCTTCACCTACCCTCACGCTTGCCACGCATGGCGGTCGTCCTGAGCCTGCTCGGCGGCACCCTGCTGACGGGCACTCTCGCCGCACCGTCAGCCCAAGCCGCCGTCAGCTTCACCAAGACGGTGGACAAGGCGAGTCCGGCGCCCGGCGAGAACGTCACCTACAACCTGCGGTACACCTGCTCGGTCACCGAGTGCGTCGGCGGGCTGATCACCGACACCCTCCCGGCCGGGATGGAGTTCGTCGGCTGGATGCCGGACCCCTCGACCGTCGACGTCGCGGGCTCGACCGTGCCGGCCGTCGGCAGCGTCGGCGGCACCCTGACCGTCAAGCTGCTCGATCTCCCGCCCGGCACCACCGCCGTCGCCAAGGTCGTCCTGAAGTACCCGAACTTCACCACGGCCAACGGGACGAAGAGCACCAACAGGGCCGTCCTGACGGCCGACGGCGAGCAGCCGCAGACCGGCACCGCCGACACCACCGCCGTCGTCCAGCCCGACTACACCGTCACCAAGGGCGTGCAGACCAGCAGCCAGGACGGCCGCAAGGTGACGTACCAGTTCAGCGCCTGCTCCCAGGACGGGGTGCCCAACGTCGACCTGGACGCCGCCCGCCTGGTCGACACCCTGCCGCCCGGCGCGGTCGTCGACACCGGCCGCTCGCCCGGCTGGAAGCAGGACCCGCCCGGCTCCACCACCTGGGTCTACGACATCGGCGCCTTCCGGGCCGGCAACCACCAGGCCGGCTGCCGCAACCCCGGCGTCCTCGTGGTCGACTACCCGCAGGCCTCGTTCCCCAGCGGCACCAAGTCGCCCAACAGCGTGGTCCTCCAGGGCGACCCGCTCGGCCCCGACCCGATACGCGACCTCTCCACCGCCACCGCCGAGAGCCCCGTCTTCCAGCCGCCCACCACCGGCATCAAGGTCGCCGCGTCCAAGGTGTGGCAGCAGAGCACCGCCTCCGGTGACGTGGCCACGATCGCCCTCCATGCCGGTAACACCGCCGGCCCCGCCACCAGCCTGATGATGACCGAGCCCGGCGACGGCACCACCGCCGGCCTCTACAACTGGCTCGCCCCGCAGGCCATCCAGCTGGAGGCGTGGAACCCGAACTGGATCAACCTGCGCCTGGACTACCGGCTCGACAACCAGTCCTGGTACACCTTCACCCCGCGCCAGCCGCTCAACGGCTCCACCCAGCGGCGGATCACCTTCGCCGAGGGCACGGGCGACCCGGCCAACGACGTCCTCGGCATCCCGAAGGGCCGCCGCCTCGACGGGCTGCGCTTCACCTGGACCGGCCCGATCCCCACCGGCTGGAGCCCCGGCAACGCCGTCCTGCTGAGCACCCAGGTCCTCGCCACCGGCCACGACGGCCGCCCGGCCCCCGCGCCGCTGCACAACTGCGTGGACGTGCTCGGCACCGACGCGCGGGGCGCGACCTCGACCGCGGCCGCCTGCGCCGACACGACCGTCAAGGCCACCACCAACCTGGGCGCCGAGAAGACCACCGCCGCCGGCGCCGTCCTCTCGCCCGGCGCGGTCGCGACCTTCCGGGTCACCCCGTTCAACCGCACCGGCCGCACGCTCGACCGGCCGCTGGTCCTCTACGACCTGCTGCCCCCCGGCATGGTCTACGTCGACGGCAGCGCCCGCCCCGACCCGAGCCGGCCGCACGCCCCCGCCCCGCAGTCCGTCACCGTCCTGCCCGGCCCGGACGGCCGCCAGCTGCTCAAACTGACCTGGCCGGCCGGCAGCCCCGACATGACCTACCTGCACGACGACCTGGCCTACCGCACCCTGATCGACGTCCAGGTAGCGGGCAGCGCCCGCCCCGGCACGCTCACCAACGACGTCTACGTGACGGCCGAGGGCAAGGGAGACCCGGTCTCCTGCTTCTACTACGGCTCCGACAGCGGCGTGAAGGACGACCGGGACCTCAACGGCGACGGCGACGCCACCGAGACCATGTGCCACGCCTCCTCGCAGGTCGAGGTGCAGGTCCCGGCCGTGCTGCGCTCGTTCAAGGAGGTCAAGGGCGACCTCGACAAGGAGTACGTCAGCATCGGCGCGGCCACCCCGGGCGGCGACGTCTCGTACCGGATGACCGTGCGCAACGACTCGCCCGACCCTGTCACCGAGTTCGTCGCGTACGACAGGATGCCGGTGCGCGGTGACGCGTACGTGCTGCGGCCGGACATCCCGCGTGGTTCCGCCTGGCGGCCCTCGCTGGTGAAGCCGCTGGTCTCCAGCGACCCGACCGTGAAGATCGAGTACACCACCGCGGCCGACCCGTGCCTGCCCGGCGAGCTGGCCTCGCCCGGACCCTGCGACAAGAACGCGACGTGGAGCACGGACTTCCCCGGGCCCGGTGCCGCCACCTGGTTCCGGGTCAGCCGGCCGGGCGCCCTCGCGCCCGGTGGGCTGTTCACGCTGACCTGGCCGACGGTCGCCTCGATCGACGCGGGCGAGTCCGACTTCGCCTGGAACAGCTTCGCCTACACCGCGACCGACGCCACCGGACACCCGCTGCTGCCGGCCGAGCCCGCCAAGGTCGGCGTCGGCGTGAAGTGGCCCGCCCCGCCGGACAACGCGCTCGGCGACCTCGTCTGGAACGACCTCAACAAGGACGGCGTCCAGCAGCCCGGCGAACCCGGGGTGCCTGGCGTGCGCGTCGAGCTGCTCGACGCGTCCGGCCGGGTCGTCCGGGACAAGGACGGCAAGCCCGTCGAGACCGTGACGGACGCCACCGGGCACTACCTGTTCGACAGGCTGCCGAACGGGGAGTACGCCGTCCACTTCGACCTGACGACGATTCCGAAGGACGCCAAGGTCACCGTTCGCGGGGCCGGGAAGGACCGCGCCCTGGACTCCGACGCGGACCCGCAGACGGGTGCCACCCAGAACGTCAAGCTGACGGGCGGCACACGGAACCTGGACCTCGACATGGGACTGGTGACGACGGAGGAGCCGACTCCTACTCCTACTCCGACGCCTACGCCGACGCCGACGAACTCGCCGTCTCCGACGGGTTCGCCGACGCCTACGCCGACGCCGACGAACTCGCCGTCTCCGACGGGTTCGCCGACTCCTACGCCGACGCCGACGAACTCGCCGTCTCCGACGGGTTCGCCGACTCCTACGCCGACGAATTCACCGTCGCCGTCGGGCGGCCCGTCGAACGCCCCGTCGTCGAGCGAGCCCCCGAGCACGGGTGAGCCCGGCGCGCCGTCACACGATCCGCAGCAGCCGTCCCCGGGCCAGGGCGGCAGCGAGCTGCCCCACACCGGTGGGCCGGGCCTGCTGCCGGCCGTGCTCGGTGCCGTAGCCCTGGGCTTCGGCGTGCTGTTCACGGTGATCGCCCGGCGCCGTCGGGGCCGACACAGCTGATCGGTCCACCGGAGCACCATGAACGACCGCGCCCGCCGACACCGTCGGCTGGACAGGCCCCCTCGACGCCCTGGCGCCCGCATCCCAGAGGATGCGGGCGCCAGGGCTACCCCGGTAAGCAGGTCCGGCTCATCGGCCAAGGGGGGTGCGATTCCCCTGGTCACCGAACTCCACGAGATCAACCCCAAGGCGACGGTGCTCGTGGTCGGCTGCGAGGAACCGCTGTGCAACATCCACTCCCCGCCGGAGAGCGTGAGCCTGTCCGAGTACGCGGCGAGGACGCTCGCCGAGTGCTACCTCCTGCGGAACCTGGCCCTGCCCAAGGGCGAACAGCCCGCGGGGCTGGAGGCCATGGTTTCCACCGCGGTGCCCCTGGCGTCGTAGGTCACGCCGTGGAAGCGCCCCCGGACGCCGTGGCTCTCAGTCGGTGTGGGCGATCTTGGAGTTGACCGCGCACCACTGACCTTTCGTCACGTCCCCGGTCGTGTTGTCCGGGACGTCGAAGGCCGCCACGGCACCTGGCTGGAAGACCACGACCATGCTGGAGCCGCCGTAGCTGAAGTAGCCCAGCTCGGCACCCTTCTCCAGCTTCTGCCCCGGCTCGACCCCGATGGTGAGCGAGGAGATCTCGGTGATGCCGATGGGCATCACACAGACGGTACCGATGGGGTCGGAGCTCTTGATGAAGATCAGGGCCCGGGCGTTGACCGAGGCCTCGTAGACCTGCGACTGGATTCCGGCGTCCGGGTCGTGGCCCGCCGATTCGAGTTCGGTGAACGTCAGTCCCTCGACCACCCGGGTGCTGATGACCGTGCCGCCGACCGGGGCGTGCCAGCGGTGGTAGTCGGCGCCGGAGAGGAACGACTGGTAGACGTCGCCTCCGACGAAGCCGTCCGTCAGATCGCTACCGTCCAGCATGTCGTAGAGGGAATAGCGCTGGCCCTTGACCCAGAACTCGTCGGTGCGCTGCACGTTCCGCTGGATCCTGACCACCTTGCCGTCGTTCGGGGCGACGATGACCTCGGGGTCCCCGGCG
Source organism: Kitasatospora sp. NPDC005856 (assembly GCF_040629945.1). Taxonomy (NCBI): domain Bacteria; kingdom Bacillati; phylum Actinomycetota; class Actinomycetes; order Kitasatosporales; family Streptomycetaceae; genus Kitasatospora; species Kitasatospora sp. NPDC005856. The sequence continues at coordinate 71,356 of NZ_JBEXWT010000015.1, forward strand.
CCCGCGACGGGGCGCTTCTCGGGTCTGATCTCCCGGTGGAAGAAGTCGTTGAACGACAGCAGCCCGCCATGGGGTTTCTTCGGATCCACCTCGAAGTCCCCGAGCTTGAGCTCCTTCCAAGCCGCCGGCGACAGCCACTGCTCGTCGGTGAGGACCCAGCAGCTGTCCGGACTGTCCAGATACCTGCACCACTCCCGCAGGATCCCCAGGAGCGCCCTGTTGAGGTCCCGGTTGCGGAAGGCCGCCTCGCCGGCCGGCGTGAACATCATGTCGACGAACAGGGCGGACATCGGGAAGTGGACCTTGTCGAAGTAGCGTGGGGCCCAGCTGACGATGATGTCGAGGTGGTCGAGTAGATCGGGGACGTCGCGCACCCCGTCCTTCCGGTACTCCTTGGCCTGCTCGATCATCAGGGTCACGTACATCCGCACCACCGGATCCCGGTCGATCAGCCGTGCCAGCTCGGCCACCGAGTCGTGCCGGACGAGGATGCGCTGTGTCCGCCGCCGCTCGACCTGCTCGCCGAGCTCGTCCAGCCAGGCGTAGACGATGTTCCGGTCCTGCGGCAGGTATCCGGCGACCTGGCCGAACGAGTTCTGGTAGCGGGCCTCGACGGCCTGGGCGGAGTAGCGGTCACCGTTGACGGTCGTCACGGGGCTTCCTTCCTCTGGATGGGTTGACCGGGCAGGGTGTGTGGTGAGCCGACCTCTGCGGAGAGAGCCACGCCCTCCCGGCCCGCGGCGCCCGGGGCCCCGGCTCGCCCTCCACGCCCACGCCCATGCCCACCGTCTCCGTCTCCCCGGGGGCTCGCGATCGGCCGTGCTCCATTGTCGGTAGGCGAGCCGTCCGGGCGGCGTAAGCGCCCCGGAATGTCCGAGCCCCCCGCCCCTTATCCCTTCCCCGAGGGGCTCGCGGCAGGCGAAGAGTCACGGGCGGGTGGATCGTAGGCGATCCGAGTGCCCTTGTGGCGAGCCGGCGAATCCGTGTATCGGATGGTCGATATGGCCGCGATGGTCGTTCCTTGACCCTGAATTTCTGTCAACTGGCCTCCTATCACAGAGGAGTTGAGGATGCCGGGCGCCGCCGAGTATGCGAAGTCCGACAAGAATGCGGCCAATGTGGCCATTCCGCGGCCTTCCTCGACGCGGCGCCCCGGTCCCGGACCCGAGAACAAGGCCGCCGCCCCCGACTGCGTCAAGAACTGTCAGCGGCTGCCGAGGTGACGCGGGGGGCAAGGGGGCGCAGGTTCAAATCCTGTCGTCCCGACTGTGAAGTCGGTTGTGAGTGGGCATTTAGGGATGGCTTACGACGAGTGTTTTGACCCATTTTATCGAATTCATCACCAAGGTGCATGGCCCGAAATGCCTGGAAGTTCTGCATTGGTGGGAACATTTCTCCGCATTGCTAAACCAGGCGGAATTCACCGCCAAGAAGCGGATCGAACGGTCAGGCGGGTTGGCACCCGGGGCGCGGGTGGCTTCGGTGTGTCGTGGCTCGGGGGCAAGGCCGAGGGCCCGGCAGACGTCCCTGGCCCGGAGTCCTTCTCCACCGCAGGGCGCCTACTCCGTCCCAGCGCCGGCCTCACCGCCTTTGGGGCGGCGCGAGCCGCGTCGTGCGGCGTGGCTGAAGCGGTGAAGGCCTCAGGCTCCTAGCCTCTCAGAGGTCGTGGGCTCCTCCCCACGGCGCTCTTCGAGCAGCTCAAGGCGGACGAACCATGGCCCTGACACTGATCGACAGCTTCACCGTCGACCATCCCCGCCCCCACGAAGGCACGGTCCGGTTCCTGTACGGGGATCTGACACAGCTGGCACCGGACGATGCGGTCGACGTCCTCGTCGTCTCCTGTCGGCCCGACGACTACACCCCGGCACACGGAACCCTTCTCGAAGCGCTCTCCAAGGCAGGCATCTCCGTCGAAGACCTGGCGAAGAAGAAGGAGGCCGACTACAGAGAGCAGTTGTCCTGCTGGATCTCACAACCGGTGACGAACACCGGGGTCCAGTTCAAACGGATCCTGGTCTTCGAACCGAAGGAGACGGGCGCCGACACCGTGGCATCCGTCTGGAAGATCTTCCAGGCCTTGGCCTGCTTCTCTCCCACCGACCCGGTACGCGTCGCGGTGCCCCTGGTGTGCGCCGGAGCGTGCGGGGCGAAAGCGGCCGACGTACTGTCGGCACTCACCTGGGCCGCAGCGCACCACGAATCGCTGGGCACCGGAACGCTGTGCGCCGTGAACATCGTGGCGTTGACCGAGGATCTCGGCAAGCAACTCAAACCCACGTTCACCGGGATCAAGAACGACTACGCCAACGTGTTCTGCCTGAACCTGCCCGACAGCAAGAAACCTCCCTACTTCTACCGCACGTTCGTCGCGGACGCACAGACCCGGGTCGAAAAGCTCCGGCAGGCCGGGCAGCTGCCCCTGTCGGTGACCCACCGCCAGGCCCTGGCGGTCTGCATCTACACGACCAACTACTACCAGGCCATCAACTCGGTGTTGTACAGGAAGAATCCCACCGACCCGGAGTACCGCCAGATGTTCCCGCTCGTCGAGGCCATCGACTCCGGCCTGTGGAACCTGAAGCTCCACCCCGGGAAGGTCTACCGCGGTGCAACCATGGAGCAGTCGGAGATCGACAAGCAAACGGTGGGCCTGACCACCACGAACAAGGGCTACACGAGCGCGACCAAGACCGCGTCGGTCGCCGAGGGCTGGCCCGGGAACGTCAAGTTGACGCTCGACAGCGAATCCGGAGTCGAGGTGTGGAACTACTCGGCCTATCCTGACGAGGACGAAGTGCTGTTCCACCGTGACTTCAGCTACAAGCTGGACAAGAAGGAGCAGGAGAGCTCCTCCCATCTCTGGCGCTTCACCGCTCACGAGATCCTGACCAAGTGGTGTGGAGGGTCGGACAATGCCTGAGCTGACACCGGATTCGGCCCGCGAGATCATCGCCCTCTACCGCCCGGCGCCGGAGGCCGCCGAAGCCCAGGCTCCCCTTCCCCTGGGAATGACCTCTGCCGAGCACTTCGCTGTCGGGTCCTCGGCCCTCGGGCTGACCGAGGAGGGGTTCGACTGGATGAACTGGGCCCCTTACCAGGACCGTCGGATCTCGGATCCCGAGTTCATCGCCGGGGCCGACACGCAGACGCTTCGCCGGATCACCACCGCACACCTGCGGATCGACCGCTTCGTCGACGGTCACCTCGAAGAGATCGACCGGACGGGAATCCTCGCCGGGATCGTCGACCGCCTCCGTGCACTGGAGGAGAGCGGCGAGCTCTGAGCCGCCGTCCACGACCGGGTGAACCGCACGGCCTCTCTCGGAAATCCATGACGCGTTTTCGCACGGCGCACCGTCGGTACCGGCCCCCACGGCCAGGCTCTGCCTGGTCCTGGCCGGGTGTGGGGCGGGCCGGAGCGTTGCCGACACGCCGACCACCACGCCGACGACCGGCCACACGCCGAACTTCGAATCGGACTGGTCATTCCCCACGGAGGAGCCCGTCAAGGACGTCGAATTCCGGGATATCGTGCTGGAGAGCTCCGGCGGCGGGAACGTGTTCTGGTCCAGCGAATTCGATTGCGCGCAGCTCAAGGAGACGACCGACCACTCCTACATCGGCATGCAGGAGGCCATCGAGGGCGGGCAGTTCCTGTGGTCCATCCGGACCGGCAAGACCGCTGGGGCCGGCACACCGCCAACGGCGGCCAGTACACCGCGACGCCGTCCTCGGATGCCCGGACGGATGACGCCATCAACGACCTCTACGTTCTCGAGGACGCCGCCTCCCGGCTACGAGCTGATCGACGTCGACCTCAACAAGGAGGCGGGCGGGAAGTACGTCTACCTGTGCTACCGGAACTGACGTGATGCCGGGTCCCGCCGGACTCGTGGCAGGACCCGGCCTTGCTTCACCGGGAGGGGCGCCCTGACCGGGTCAGGCCGGCGCGTCGGTCAGGCCGGTGGGGACCTGCCACTGCCTGCGGCGGCCCTTGTTGGTCAGCAGCAGCCCCTCTTTGAAGACCAGGAGGCTGAGTTGGCTCGCCAGTTGCGCGAGTGGCGGCAGGGTGTCGCCGGCCTTGGCATAGCCGAGGTTCGACAGGCCCCCGGCGCTCAGTCCGAGCTTGGTGAGGCTGTCCGCCGGGGGCACCGCGATGACGTCGGCGGACCTGTCGCCGATCAGGTGCCGGATCAGGGTCGGACCGGCACCCGGCGGGAACGGCAGCACCTCCCGGATGAAGTCCAGGACGCCCTTCGTCAGCACCCGTCCGGCCTCCGACGGCCGCTGCTGGCGGCGGATGATGGTGTCCAGCAGGGCCTCTCCGTCGCCGAACTTGGCCGGATTGAGTTGCTCGTCGACGCCCAGGACGTGGCCTACCACCCGCCAGATGTGGAAGTAGGCGTCCCGGTCCTCGGGCAGCAGGTCGACGCCCAGTCGGGCGAGGCCCTGCGGGATCAGCACCGAGAAGGTCAGCAGGGTGCCGGCCAGGTCCTCCTGGTTGACCGGCACCCCCGACTTCGCGGCGTCCCAGTCGCCGAGCTGGGACACGTGGTAGCGCATGGTGGCGTGCAGCAGGCGGATCTTCTGGGCCGAGCGGAGCCCGCGCCCGCTCGGCCCCAGGCCGTCGTTGTCGAGGACGTCGACGACGAACTGGGAGGTCTCCGCCAGGCGTCGGAACACCCCGGAGGTGAGGCGCTGGGAGCGGACGAGCACCTCGGCCCCGTTGCCACAGGTGTAGCAGAGCGGGAGCGAGCCGCAGAGCAGGATCGAGCTGATGAGGGGCTGGTAGCGGCCGAGCAGTTCGTGACCACGGTCCATCAGGGCCCGGTCCGCCCAAGGCGGCAGGACGGCCGTCTCCTCGAAGTACCGCTGTAGCGCGGGCGGCAGCCCGGCCGGGACGGCATCGCTGTTGCGGCCGAAGCCGAGCAGCGCCTGCCGCACCTGTTCCTGCTGCCCCAGCTCGTACGTCTCGGCGATGGCGGTGTCCCCGAGCGGGTCGCCGACGGTGCGCATCCGGTCGAGCAGTTCATCCGTCCAGCCGTTGACGGCCATGTGGTCCTCCTTCGAATCCTGATGGTGCTGCGTATGCGTACCACAAGGCTGAGGGGCGGAAGGCGGCCTCACCTGAACGAGGGCGCGGCGGCATTCGACGAGGAGTGCGACTCCGTCCGGATGACGCTGGCTGCCGCGACTGAACCCGTTCCCGGTCGGCCCCGTGTCGCGATGCGCCAGGGCTCCCCGCCGCATCCACTATGTACGCGATCAAATGACCTGTGCGGTCCCGTCGAGGACGTCGGACTCACCGGGCCCGGCGCCCGCCTCCTGAGCACGAGGGAACACTGAACGCCCCATGGTCATCCGCCGATCCGTCACCCACCTCGCCGTCTCCGTCCTGCTGCTGGCGGCCCTCGCCGGGCCGCTCAGCCCGTCGGCGTCCGCAGACGACTCCGATCCGGACGCACCGGAGGGCACTGTCGCCCTGGAGAGCCTGGCCTTCCAGGCGGCCGACACCGTCACGGCGGTCCTCTCCTACAGCTGCCTGCCCGACACCGCCACCTCCCTGACCGTCGGCTTCGAGCAGGAGCTGGGCGACGAGGAGGAGGCCGCCGGCAGCGCGGACGTGGATGACATCACCTGCGACGACACCGTCCGCAGCCTGACCGTGGACATCCCGAAGAGCGAGGGCGGCCTGGACTTCGAGGAGCCCCTCGGCGGCCACGTCGTCATCGCCCTGAACGGGGACGACACCCCGGTGGTCGAGGAGGACTTCACCATCGACTCCTCCGGCCGGCGCTCCCTCGGCCGGGCGAAGACCAAGTACCGCTGGAAGAAGGCGACCATCCCCTACCTGGTCGACTCCAAGCTCTCCAAGGACCAGCAGGAGGACGTCAAGGACGCGATCGCCCACTGGCAGCAGAAGACCCCCATCAGGTTCGTCGCCCGGACCGCCGAGAACGCCAAGAGCTACCCCGACTACGTGCAGTTCCAGCCCAGCAAGGACGGCGGCTGCAACTCCGAGGTCGGCCGCGTCGGCGGGCGGCAGACCGTCAACATCGCCAACTCCGACTCCTGTGACGCCGTCGAGCTCATCCACGAGATCGGCCACGCCGTCGGTCTCTATCACGAGCAGGAGCGCCCCGACCGGGACACCTACGTCAAGATCTCCTTCGACAACATCCAGTCATCCGAGAAGCACAACTTCCAGATCCAGAAGAACGAGAGCACCTTCGGCACGGACTACGACTACGCGTCGATCATGCACTACGGGACGAAGTCGTACTCCAAGAACGGCAAGGACACCATCACACCGCTGAAGAAGCTCCCCGCCGGACTCGTCCTGGGTGAGACCACCCAGCTGTCCGCCGGCGACATCGCCGCGGTCAAGGCCATGTACAAGTAACCGGGTGCGGACCGGGCCGGGCCCCTCGACACGGCGCTCGGTCCGGCAAGTGGGGCTGGGTCGGTACATCTTGTCCCGCTGCTGGTGGTGGATCTTATGGAGTTCTTCCTGGCAGGTTGGCAGGCCGAGGTCGATGTGCTGCTCAGGCTGAGCCAGGCGATGCAGTCCAGGGCCTTTACCTGCCCGGCCACTTCATCGCCGGCTGGCCCCGTACGGACCGGGACCAAGGCGGTGTAGCGGGCCGAGGTGGTGTTTTCGGCCCCTGATGGTTGGTCAGACCGGTCAGCAAGAGGTCAGCATCGGGATGAGTACACCCTGTCGCACACGCGAACACATGAGAACACTCATCATCCATGTGGGGTTCCGACGGGACGTCCGGAGGCCTGCTCGGGGGCCTCTCGTGCGACTCGGGCGAGATCGTTTCAGACTCGTCGCACGGCAACCCCGACAGTTGATCGGCGAGGCATCTCCGCAGGTCAGCGCATCCATGTCCAAGGCGTCAGCCGTGCCTGCCGTGCGGCTGACGCACGCCCGGTTATCCGCTCAACCACGTGCCTCGCCCCGACCTCACCGTCTTCCCCTGCCCAGCTCCCACCTGTACGTTCTGCCTACCGGATCGGTCGAGATACTTCGCCCAGTTCTACCTCGACTGCCTCTCCCAGGCCTCGTACCTGATCGCCGACGAGCGCACCGGCCGGGGCCGTCGTGGTCGACCCGTGCCGTGACGTGGACGAGTACGTCGCCGAGGCCCAGGCCCACGGCTTCACCGTCGAGGCGGTCATCAACACCCACTTCCACGCCGACTTCCTGGCCGGCCACCTCGAACTGGCCGACCGCACCGGCGCCTGGATCGGGTACGGGCGCCGCGCGGAGACCGATTACCCCATCCGCAAGCTCGCCGACGGCGAACGGATCGAACTCGGCGACGTCACCCTGCAGATCATGGAGACCCCGGGCCACACGCCCGAGTCGATCAGCATCCTGGTCTTCGAACTATCCGAGGACACCTTCGTCCGCATCGTCACCGCCGGCCAGTCCGCCGCCCCGCCTACGTCGGCCACGACGCGGCCCTCAACCGGCAGGACCGCCCGCTGCTCGACCGCACCAACGCCGCCCGTCCGCTGCGCCCCGAGGGCTTCAAGGAGGCCCGCGCCACGGGCGCCGTCGTCCTCGACGCCCGCAGCCCCCAGGACTTCGGTGCGGGACACCTCCGCGGCTCCGTCAACGCCCCCTCGACGGCCGGTTCGCCGAACAGGCCGGCACCGTCCTCACCCCCGACAGCACCATCGCGATCATCGCCCCGCAGGACCGCGAGGACGAGGTCGTCACCCGCCTCGCCCGCATCGGCCTCGACCGCATCGCCGGCTACCTGCGCAACCCCGGCAACGCCCTGCCCGCCCTCGCCGACGACCTCACCCCCGCAACCGCCTCACCGCCGATGGTCGTCCACTGCGCCGGCGGCCACCGCTCCTCCATCGCCGCCAGCCTGCTCCGCCACCACGGCCACCCCGACGTCTCCGACCTCCTCGGCGGCTACACCACCTGGCACACCCTCACCCACCCCGCCCAGGACTGAACCCGGCGGCCCCGGCCCACCCGTTCTCGGCCGCGGGGCGATCCCGAGGGTTGTTCCCGCCACGTGGCCCCCAGGACACCAACCCATCGGCGCGCCGTCCGGGGGCCGGGGCACGGCGACGGCCGACGCGGGTTGGGCGTGATGCCCCCGGGGGCGGTGGTTCGTGCAGCCCAACGAGGGCGACGCCCAGGGTCAGGCCTCGGAGCGGTCCGGGGCAGTGCGCCCGTCCGATGTGACGGGCTCTGGGCTGCGTGCCGCCGGTCGGGTGTCGCGTTGGACGGGGATTTCGAGGCGCCCGCGCCTTCCCCGCCGCACCTGCTGTGCGGTGGGCTTCGTCGATCACGCCGATGTCAAACTCCGGTATGTCGTGCAGCAGTTGGGAGGCGCTCGCCACGCCGAGACCCTGGTACGTGCAGACGATGGTCACCGGGCCGGGGACGGACATGTACCGGGCCGGGTCGGCAGGGGAACTGGCCACCGTCCAGTCCTCGGGCAGGCGAGCGGTGGAAGCGAGCACCGGGTCTCGTCGGCCCAGCGCAGGCCGATCGAGGCGGTGACGATGTCGTCCAACTCCTGCTCGGTGACCACGCCCTGGGCGACCAGGTGCACGCACTCGCGGAACAGGGCGGACTGCGGGCGGTTGGCGACGAAGCCGGGGATGCGGCCCGGCGCGCCGACGATGTGAACCGTCCGCACGGCACCTTCCCGTCCGGGCCGGCCGGCCGCGCATCACCCGCACGCCGATCGACCGGCAGGTGATCACGCATCCGGGCACCGTCGGCCCACCGCCGGATGAGCCGGTGTCCGGCGGCTCCCGTCGTCGCCGAGCGTGCCGCCCGCGTGCCTGTGGTCCGCCGGGTGGCGGTGCGCGGCTGCCTCCACGGCGGCATGGTGGCGGTCGGTGACGTTCACGACGGAGACCGCGAGCCCGAGGGTGCACCCGGCCGGGTCCGCCGGCCGGCGGGGCGGCACCGTCCAGGCCTGGTTGCTGTGCGGGTCGGGCGGGGTGCGTCGACGAGCCGGCGCGACCGGCGGCACCGCGACCGTGGCCGCGGCTTCAGGCGAGGCGGGCCAGCAGGATGCGGCCTCCCTCGTAGACGCCGCCGTCGACTGCGACGACCCGGCCGTCGGCGTACCGCAGGACGTCCCGGACGTCGTCGGGAGCCATGCCGAAGCCCCTGATGAGCGTGCTGTGCCCGTGCACCAGCACGTCCCCACCGAGGGTTCGCAGCATGGTCGACACGGGGTCGTCGGTGTGCGCGGACCCGGTGCCGCGGAAGGCGCCCCGGTCCTTCAGGCGGTCGCAGAGCTCGAGCCATCCGGCGGCGTCCGGGCGGTTCAGGGCGGCGGACACGGCGCTGTTGACGTCCGCGACGGTCGAGCCGAACTCCAGGTACCGGACGGTGTCGGAGTGGACGAGGAGGTGGTCGTCGACGAGTGCGACCGCGGGAAGCGCGGTGATCCAGGCGGTGATCTCCGGGGTGAGGCGGCGGAGATCCTCCTCGCGGCCGCCGAACCGTGCCCAGCCGGCCCGGAAGCCCCCGGGCTGCTCCCACCCGGGGACGGGTGCGGTGTCGAAGCGGTGGGCGGCGAGCAGTTGCGCCTCGTGGTTTCCCAGCAGTGCTCCCACGTCGCCGCCGACGGCCGCAGCCTCCGCTGCCAGTCTCCGGATGTCCTCGATGACGCCGATGCCGTCCGGACCGCGATCGACGTAGTCGCCGAGTAGCCACAGCCGGGCGCTGCCCCCGGACCACCGTCCCTGACCGTCGGTGAGCCCCGCGTTGCGGAGTACTTCCCGGAATTCGGAGCGGTGACCGTGGATGTCGGCAGCCACGTACAGGGGGGTGTTCGGATTCGGCACGGGCCGGGACGCTACCAGGGGAGCTGCGGCGCCGGTGTGCATTTATGACCGCCCGCCGACGGCGATGGATCCGTCCGTCCCGCGCTGCAGTGTGGAACTCCCGTGGTCCGGCGGCCTGTTCGACCTCGGCCGGGTCAATTTCGTCACGCGGATCGCGGCCGGTGCTCAGAGGACTCGGCGGCTGCCGTGCGCGGTCGCTTCCAGGTGGCGTACGGCCCACCAGAGGGTGAGGGCGTCCTCGGTGCGGGCGGGGTCGAGGCCAGTGGCGGTGGTGAGGGAGCGGATGCGGTAGCGCAGGGTGTTGGGGTGGACGAAGAGGGCGGCGGCGGCCTGGTCGGCGTTGGCGTCGGCGGCGAGGTAGGCGGCGACGGTTCGCACCAGAGTGGCACGGCGTGCGCCGTCGGTGTGGCCGAAGCAGCGCTCGGCCAGCTGTTCGCCGACCACCGGAAGAGTCAACACGGCAGAGTGCAGCGGGAGTTCGCCGTTCGCGACGCAGCGGTCGAGGTCGAAGGCGACGGCCAGTTCGTCGGCCCGCTCAGCCTGGGCCAATGACTCGCGCAGTCGGGCCAGGGGCCTGGGTTCGCCGATCCCGGCGGGGAGATCGAAGGAGGTGGGGAGCGGGCGGGTGGTCAGGGCGATCACCCGTCCCATGCCCGGCTCGGCCAGTACGGTGGTCGTGTGGCGGCGCAGGGCCCGTTCCACGTCGGCGATGTCCCGTCCGGGAGCGGGGCGGGCGTGGCAGACCCGGTACTCGGTGCGCAGGTCCAGGCCGAGCGTGGCGGCGGCCGACGGCAGCCAGTCGGCGGGCAGTTCACCGGTCAGCAGTTGCCGCAGCAGCAGCGTGCGGTGTTCCTGGGCCGCCTGAGCGTCGGCGAGTTCGCGTTCGCGGTAGCCCCGGACCATCGCCGTGGAAAGGCGGTCGCAGGCGGCCCAGAAGTCCCGGGTGAGCTCCATGCCGGTCTCGGGCGCGGCCGCGGACCGGGCCTGTTCGTAGAGGGTGTCGAAGGCCAGCCGGGTACTGAGCCGGAAGGCTTCCAGCAGCGGTTCCAGGCCGATGCCCTGTTCGGCCCGCAGGGCGCCGAACGCGGCGAAGGACTCCTGCTCCTCCGCTGCCGCGTCCCGGTCCTCCCGCAGCATGGCGAGAACGGGGCGCAGCACGGCGAGGAGCTCCGTCGTGACCTGCTCCGGGTCGCGCTCCCCGTAAGCGGCGATCTCGCGCACCACGGTGGCCGCGGCCCGCGCCGCCACCTCTTCGAAGGGCACGGCCGCGAGCACGCGGAGGCGGTCGTTCTGCTCGGCCTGGCCCGGGGTTTCGGCGACTTTGTCCATGGCGACAAGTTTCGCTCACCCAACGCTGTGTCGCGCTCCATGGCAGGCCGCGACCGCCGGAGCGAGGGTGGAGACAGATTTCGGCGTGGAGGCGAGGAGAGCCGGCACATGCACGAGACCGTGAACAGCAACCCCGTGGTGGTCGCCGCCGAGCGTGTCTGGGAGGTCCTGGCCGAGCGGCCGGCCGAGGACCTGGAGGTCCTGGTCGAGGACGGCCGGATCGCCGAGGTCGGCCCCCGGGTGGCCCGCCCGGCCGGAACCCGCGTCGTCGAACTCCCTGGCCGCACCGTGACTGTTCGCCCAGCTCAAGCAGCGCCTCGAGGTCTTACCGGCCCCGACGACGTCCCGCACCGCGCCCGCCGCGTCCGAAAGGAACCCGCCCGCCATGCCCCGCCCCAGTCGACTCGCTTCGGTGCCGTGGGACCGGACTCTGCGCAGCGCGCTGGTGATCGCCCTGGCGCTGCCCGTCGCCATCCTGCTGTTCGGCCGGGCCGGGGTGCCGCTGGCCGTGGCGGGGGCGGTGTGCAGTGTCAACGGGGACCACAGCGGGCCGGTGGGGGAGCGGATCGCCCGGTTCGGCGGTGTGCTGCTGGGTGGGTCGGGCGGGCTGCTGCTCGGCTGCCTCGCGCCCGCCCGGGGACCGGGCCAGGTGAGCTGCATGGCCGTGGCGGGTCTGTGCGCCGGGCTGCTCGGCAGCGCCCGCGCCGCCGATCAGCTGGCCGGGCTCAAGCTGATGGTGCTGACCGCCATCGGGATGGGCCTGGGCGGAAGCGCCCCGGCCGGGGACGCCGTGGCGCAGTACGCGCTCGGCTGTCTGCCGATGGCGCTGCTGATCGGCGTCGCCTGGCTGCGGGCCGGACGGCCGGCCTTCCGGCCCCGCTTGCCGGCCCTGCCCGACCGGGGCCGCCTGGGCGCCGCGCTCCGGCTCGCGCTGTGCGTCGGACTGGCCGCCGTCGTGGCCGCACTGCTGCGGCCCGAGCACGCGTTCTGGCTGCCGCTCACCGCCGCACTCGCTTTCCGGCCCGCTGATCCGTCGGTCGTCCGCCGCGTGGCCGACCGGGTGCTCGGCACCGTCGTCGGCGTCCTGGCGGCCGCCCTGCTCGCGCCGCACCTGTCCGGGTGGGCCCTGGTGGTGCTGGCGCTGCTGATCGGCGCGCTGTTGCCGGGTGCCACCGACCTCTCCTACATCCTGCACACCGCCCTGGCGAGCGTGATCGTCCTCGTCCTGGCCGTGCCCGGTCCGCCCTCGGACGGCACGGTGATCACCGCCCGCCTCACCGACACGCTCATCGCCTGCGCCATCGCGCTCGTGGTGGGCCAGCCGTTCCGCGGCCACCGCCGCACCACGGCCTGACCGCTCCCAGAGATACCGACCCAGGAGGTCCGCCATGCCCTGCATCGTCACCGGCGACAACGCCACGTTGCACTACTACGACACCGAGGGCGAAGGCCGCCCGATCGTCCTGCTCTCCGGCTACGGCGCCCCCGCCGACAGCTGGGCCCTCCAATGGGCCGCACTGCGCGCCGCGGGGCACCGGGTGATCTCGCTGGACCGCCGCTGGCACGGCCAGTCCGGCCGGCCCCCGTACGGGCACCGCATCTCCCGGCACGGCATGGACCTGCGCGAACTCCTCATCCAGATGGGCCTGTTCGACGCCGTGGTGGTCGGCCAGTCGATGGGCGCGAGCACGATCTGGGCCTACGCGAGCCTGTTCGGCGGCGACCGGCTGGCCGGGATCGTCACCGTCGACCAGACCCCGAAGATGGTCAACTCACCCGACTGGCAGCATGGTTACTACGGCCTGACGAACGAGAACCTGGGCACCTTCTTCCTCGATCCGGCCGCCATCGACACCGGCCACGGCCGCGCCTGGCCCGACCCGGAGGCCACCGACGCGCTGATCCGCCGTGCCGGCGGGCGGGGCCTGGCCCGCGACATCACCCCGGACAGCTACCCGCTGCTGTTCGACCACGCCTGCCAGGACTGGCGCGACGTGGTGGCCCGCCTCGACGTCCCGGCCCTGATCGTCGCCGGCGCCGACAGCCAGTTCTGGCCCGCCGAACACGCCCACGCCACCGCCGCGTTGAGCCCCCTCGTCCGCGCCGCCGTGGTCCCGGGTGGTGGCCACCCGACCCACCTCGACCAGCCCGACGCGGTCGCCGCCCTGATCACCGACTTCGCCGCCTCACTCGCCTGAGCGAACGCCCACCCCACCCACCGAGCCGGACGGCCCGGGCCGCGGACGACCTCCGCGGCCCGGGCCGTCCCGTGTCACTCCCACAGGAGCATCGGCTCCTTCGCCGCCCAGCAGTACGTCCTCGACCACTCCGAGTGGCTGTCCGGTCTCGCCCTGTGCGGCACTGCCGCCGTCGACCACCTCGCCGCACGCATGGGCGACGACACCGGACCGGACGTCCTGGGCTCCTTCAACCGGCCCTTCGAGCCCGCCCGGACGCCCGTCGACTGGCTCACCCGCGACCACGCCGCCGTCGACGACTACCTCGCCGACGCGCTCTGCGGCTTCTCCGTCGATGCCGAGGGCCCGGCCGGCCTCGCCGCCGCCGCGCCCCGCCTGGTGGCCCCGGTCGGACTACGGCCTGACCTGCCCGTCTACATCTTCGGCGGGAACCAGGACCCGGTGGCCGCCGGCCTGCACCCACGCGACCTGGTGGCCCGCCGCTACCGCGCCGCCGGACTGATCGACGTCACCCACCGCGCCTACCCGGGCGCCCGGCATGAGGTGCTGCACGAGACGAACCGCGACGAGGTCACCGCCGACCTGCTGGGCTGGCTCACGCGCGTCATCGCCTGACGTGGTGCGGCTTCGTCTGCGAACGCCGAAGGCCCGGCCACCAGTTGGGGCCGGGCCGATTCGGTCGGCGATGCGTCAGAGCTTGCGGATCGCGTCCTCGGCGCGCAGGTCGGTGAGGGTCGGGTAGCCGTCGACGGCCATGATCAGGTCAGCCTCGGCGAGGAGCGAGCGCAGCACGTGCACGATGCCGTCGGTGCCGCCGACAGCCAGGCCGTAGGCGTACGGGCGGCCGACGCCGACCGCGGTGGCGCCGAGGGCGAGGGCCTTGACGACGTCGGCGCCGCTGCGGACGCCGGAGTCGAACAGCACCGGCAGGCCGTCGGCGGCCTCGACCACGCCGGGCAGGGCTTCGAGGGCCGGGAGGCCGCCGTTGGCCTGCCGGCCGCCGTGGTTGGAGCAGTAGACCGCGTCCACTCCGCCGTCCTTGGCCCGGCGGGTGTCCTCCGGGGAGCAGATGCCCTTGAGGATGATCGGCAGGTCGGTGATCGATCGCAGCCAGGGCAGGTCGTCCCAGGTGAGGGGGTTGCCGAAGATGCCGATCCACTCGCGGACGGCGGCGCGCGGGTCCTCCTCGGGGGCCTTGGCGAGGCGGGCCCGGAAGACCGGGTCGGAGGTGTAGTTGGCCAGCGCATGGCCGCGCAGCTGCGGGAAGTTGCTGGTGGTGAGGTCACGCGGGCGCCAACCGGTGAGCCAGGTGTCCAGGGTGACCACGATTCCCTTGAACCCGGCGGCTTCGGCCCGGTGCACCAGGCTCTCGGCGAGCGCCCGGTCGGTGGGGGTGTAGAGCTGGAAGAAGCCGGGGGTGTCGCCGAACTCGGCGGCGACCTGTTCCATCGGGTCGACGGTGAGAGTGGAGGCGACCATCGGCACGCCGGTGCGGGCGGCCGCCCGCGCGGTGGCGAGGTCGCCGTGGCCGTCCTGCGCGCACAGGCCGATCACCCCGACCGGCGCCATGAGCAGCGGCGACGGCAGTCGCAGGCCGAACAGGTCGACGCTCATGTCCCGCTCGGTGGCGCCGACCATCATCCGCGGCACCAGGCCGTACCGCTCGAACGCGGTGACGTTCGCCCGCTGGGTGGACTCGTCCCCGGCGCCGCCGGCCACGTACGACAGCACCGACGGCGGCAGTGCGGCCTGTGCCCGAGCCTCCAGCTCGGCGAAGGCCATCGGCATCGTCGGCAGCACGCCCGACAGCCCGTCGAAGTAGATCTCGTTCTGGAAGTCCCCGAACTGCCCCTGGGAGTTCACATCCATCGCCTGTCTCCGTTCCTCTCACCATGGGCGGCCTGGGGGCCGTCCCCCAAGCCGCACTCCCACCGTGCCGCCCGGGGTGCGCGGGAACCATGTGCTCGGGGCCAGTAGGTACGGGCGGCGAATTGTCGGTGGCGACAAACGGCCCCCGGCGGCGGCCCCGGCGACTCCGCCGATCGGATGAATCCCGCGTGCGTCGCGAAGGGCACCGATTCGCACCCTCGCACGATGAACCAGTCCAGCGACCGCTCCTCCTGCAAGGAGACCCCGTGCCCCGGATCACCACAAACGACGGCGTGCAGCTGCACTACTACGACGAGGGCGAGGGCCGGCCCGTGCTGCTCGTCCCCGGCTACGGCGCGCCGGCCGACGACTGGGCGCTGCAGTGGGCGCCTCTGCGCGAGGCGGGCCGCCGGGTGATCTCCCTGGACCGGCGGTGGCACGGGCAGTCCGACCGGCCCTCCTGGGGGCAGCGGCTCTCCCGGCACGGCAAGGACCTGGACGACCTGATCACCGCCCTCGACCTGCGTGACGTCGTCGCCGTCGGCCAGTCCATGGGCGCCAACACGATCTGGGCCTACGTCAGCCTCTTCGGCACCGGACGCCTCGCCGGGATCGCCACGGTCGACCAGACCCCGAGGATGGTCAACAGCGCCGACTGGCCGTACGGCTTCTACGGCCTCACCGAGGAGAACCTCGGCACCTTCTTCACAACGCCGGACTGGTTCGCCACCGGCCACGGCCGTCCCTGGCGTGACCCGGCCGATCTCGACGCCGCGATCAAGGCGGCCGACGGGCGTGGAGCCGAGATCCTGATCACCCCTGACACCCACCCGCTACTGCTCGACCACTCCCGCCAGGACTGGCGCGACGTCGTCGCCCGCGCCGAGGTCCCGGTGCTGATCACCGCGGGCGCCGAGAGCCAGTTCTGGCCTGCCGAGCACGCCGCCGCCACCGCCGCCCTCAACCCCGGGGCCACCTCCACGGTCTTCGACGGCGCGGGCCACGCCGCCCACGTCGACCAGCCCGAGGCCGTCAGCGCGCGGCTGGTCGCCTTCGCCGACTCGGTGGGCTCCGGAGGCTGACCCCTGGCCCCGGTCAGAGCACGGCCCGGCAGACAAGGGATGATCTCCGGCTGTCCTTGCGATACGTGACGCCACCTTGACCACGGGGCAGCCGGTCGGGCGTGATCTTCAACGATGTCTCAGTATCCGGACGATCGAGCGGTTCCTCGGCCGGAAGCCGGTGTTCTTCCTCTAGGCTGGCCTGGCAGCTGGTTCGCCCTGTCCGCCAGGCAGGCGCGTCGTAAGAGGGAACCCGGTGGGAATCCGGGACTGCCCCGCAGCGGTGAGTGGGAACGACCGCCGTCATACGCACTGGGCCCGGCCGGGTCTGGGAAGCGACGGCCAGTAGGTGTCCGCCTTCGAGAGGGCGGGTGTGCCCGCGAGTCCGAAGACCTGCCACTGCCCGCACGCGACCGAACGCGCGCGGCCATCCGGTGACCTCGAGGGCGGGTCGGCGACCATACCAGGCGGACCAGGACCGTACCTTCACTGCGGCCGCTGCCCGGTTTCGTCATCCCTTCCCGCCTTCGTGCCGTCTCCGGATTCCTGAGGAGACAGACTCGCGAAGGAGAGTCCCTTGACCACGACGTCCGCATCCGCGGCAACCCTCGCCACCGTGTACGGCTACCCCCGTCAGGGCCGGGGCCGCGAGCTCAAGAAGGCGATCGAGGGCTACTGGAAGGGCACGGTCACCGCCGAGGCACTGCTCGCCACGGCCGCCGGCCTGCGCCGCGGGAACTGGCAGCAGCTCGCCGACTCCGGCATCGAGGAGGTGCCGACCGGTGACTTCTCGCTCTACGACCACATGCTGGACACCACTCTCGCCGTCGGCGCCGTCCCCGCCCGCCACCGCGCGGCGGTCGACGCCGACCCGCTGAACGGCTACTTCGCCATGGCGCGCGGCACCCAGGACCTCGCGCCACTGGAGATGACCAAGTGGTTCGACACCAACTACCACTACCTCGTGCCCGAGTTGGGGCCGGACACCGTCTTCGCCGCGAACCCCGCCAAGGCCGTCGGCGAGCTGACCGAAGCACTGTCACTCGGCCACGACGCCCGGCCGGTGCTGGTCGGCCCGGTGACCTACCTGCTGCTCGCCAAGCCCGCCCCCGGTGTGGCCGCAGACTTCCAGCCGGTCACCCTGCTCGACCGGCTGCTGCCCGTCTACGCACGGCTGCTCGCCGACCTCAAGGCCGCCGGCGCCACCTGGGTGCAGCTGGACGAGCCCGCCCTGGTACCGGACCGCACCCCGGCCGAGCTCAACGCCGCCGCCCGCGCCTACCGCGCCCTCGGCGCCCTCGCCGACCGGCCGAAGCTGCTGGTCGCGAGCTACTTCGACCGCCTCGGCGACGCCCTGCCCGTCCTCGCCAAGGCTCCGATCGAGGGCCTGGCGCTGGACTTCACCGGCCCGGCCGCCGCCAACCTCGACGACCTCGCCGCCGTCGGCGGGCTGCCCGGCAAGCGGCTGGTCGCCGGCGTGGTCGACGGGCGCAACATCTGGATCAACGACCTGGAGAGGTCGCTGGCCACCCTGGCGACCCTGCTCGGTCTCGCCGGCACCGTGGACGTCGCGCCGTCCTGCTCCCTGCTGCACGTGCCGATCGACGCCACTCTCGAACGCGACATCGACCCGCAGATCGCCCGCTGGCTCGCCTTCGCCAAGCAGAAGGCCACCGAGGCCGCCCTGCTCGCCCGCGGCCTGCGCGAGGGTACCGGCGCCGTCACCGCCGAACTCGCCGCCAACCGCGCCGACCTCGCGTCCCGCGCCACCTCACCGATCACCCGCGACCCGGCCGTGCGCGCCCGCGCCGCAGCCGTCACCGAGGCCGAAGCCCGCCGCGCCCAGGCCTACCCGCAGCGCGCCGAGGCCCAGCGTGCCCGCCTCGGACTCCCGTTGCTGCCGACCACCACCATCGGCTCCTTCCCGCAGACCACCGACCTGCGCCTCGCCCGGGCTGACCTGACCGCGGGCCGCATCGACGCGGCCGCGTACCGGGAGCGGATGGAGGCCGAAGTCCGCGACGTCATCTCCTACCAGGAGAAGGCAGGCCTGGACGTCCTCGTCCACGGCGAGCCCGAACGCAACGACATGGTCCAGTACTTCGCCGAACAGCTCACCGGATACCTCGCCACCCGGCACGGCTGGGTCCAGTCCTACGGCACCCGCTACGTGCGACCCCCGGTCCTCGCCGGCGACATCTCCCGCCCCCACCCGATGACCGCCGATTGGTTCCGCTACGCCCAGGACCTCACCGACCGCCCGGTCAAGGGCATGCTCACCGGCCCGGTCACCATGCTCGCCTGGTCCTTCGTCCGCGACGACCAGCCGCTCGCCGACACCGCCCGCCAGGTCGCCCTCGCCCTGCGCGACGAGGTCACCGACCTGGAGGCCGCCGGCGCCGTCGTCGTCCAGGTCGACGAGCCGGCCCTGCGCGAGACCCTCCCGCTGCGGGCCGCCGCCCGCCCGCACTACCTGGCCTGGGCCACCGAGGCCTTCCGCCTCGCCACCTCCGGCGTCCGCGCCGACACCCAGATCCACACCCACATGTGCTACGCCGAGTTCGGCGCGATCATGACCGCGATCGACGACCTCGACGCGGACGTCATCTCCCTGGAGGCCGCCCGCTCCCACATGGAGGTCGCGGGTGAACTCGCCGAGGCCGGCTACCCGCGCGAGGTCGGACCCGGCGTCTGGGACATCCACTCCCCGCGCGTCCCGAGCATCGGCGAGGCCGTGTCCCTGCTGCGCGCCGGGCTCGCGGCCATTCCGGCCGAGCGGCTGTGGGTCAACCCCGACTGCGGCCTGAAGACCCGCGGCTGGCCGGAGACCCGCGCCTCGCTGGAGAACCTGGTGGGCGCCGCCCGCCGCCTGCGGGAGGAACTCGCGGGCTGACATGCCGGGGCGAGACACCGAGGGGCGGGCACGGCGACATGTGTCGTGCCCGCCCTGGCGGTCGGACGGCCAGATCTGGCAGTGGGCCGTGACGGTGCGGACCGGGGCTCCCGGCACGCGTACTGGACGACCGTGCGAACGGGTAGGTTGGCTGGCCGTCGGTGGTAACGGGTTCGGAGGGCGGTGGGTGATGGTCGCGCGGGCGGTGGTGGACTGTGCGCTGTACGAGGACGGGCGGCGCCTGCCTGGCGACGTCGAGCTGTCGCAGGTGCTGCGGCGGATAGCGGAGGTGCCGGGCCGTTTCGTCTGGATCGGCCTGTACGAGCCGTCCGCGGAGCAGTTCGCGCAGATCGCGGCGGCGTTCGAGCTGCACCCGTTGGCGGTGGAGGACGCGGTGCGCGCGCACCAGCGGCCGAAGCTGGAGCGGTACGGGGACACGCTGTTCCTGGTGCTGAAGACGATCACCTACGTCGAGCACGACAAGGTCACGGCGACCAGCGAGATCGTGGACACCGGCGAGATCATGGTGTTCGCGGGTCCGGGCTTCGCGATCGTGGTCCGGCACGGCAGCGCGAAGTCGCTGACCGGGGTGCGCAAGGACCTGGAGGCAGCGCCGGAGCTACTGGCCCTCGGGCCTGCGGCCGTCCTGCACGCGGTTGCGGACCACGTGGTGGACCAGTACCTGGAGGTCGCGGACGCCTTCGAGCGGGACGTGGAGGAGCTGGAGTCGGCGGTGTTCTCCCACGAGCGCACGGACGACTCCGGCCGGATCTACCAACTCAAGCGCGAGCTGCTGGAGTTCAAACGGGCGGTGATGCCGCTGGGCATGCCCCTGCAGCGGCTGTCGGACGGCTCGCTCCCGCAGGTGCCGACCGGGATCACCGCGTACCTGCGCGACGTCGCCGACCACCACACCCAGGCCAGGGAGCGGATCGCCGCGTTCGACGAGCTGGTGGACGGCATCCTGGCGGCGAGCATCGGGCGGCTGTCCCTGCAGCAGAACACGGACGTGCGCCGGATCAGCGCGTGGGCGGCGCTGGCGGCGGTGCCGACCATGGTCGCCGGCATCTACGGGATGAACTTCGACACCATGCCGGAGCTGCGGTGGACGTTCGGCTACCCGGCGGTGCTGCTGTTCGTCGTCACGGTCTGCGTGTTCATCTTCCGGGCGTTCCGCCGCAACGACTGGCTCTGACCCGCTGGTCATCACAGTGCCGCGACGGGTCTAGACTTGGCGCGGTTGTGAAGGCACCTCGTTCGGTGAGGCGTCGCCACGGACACAGGCCACTGACCCCACGACGTCGAGAGACGCCCAGGGTCAGGACAGGTCTCCCCGGCTCAAGGGGTGATCCCAAGTGGCTGCACCCCCAAGGTGCTACGCCGTGGTGTGCCAAAGCTCTGACGAGATCAGGGGCGCCTTTCCCGCAGTCGATCCGTCGTGGTGCGAGGCCGATCCCCTGATGACCGTGTCCGGTTGACGCCATGGTGCGTCCAGGCGGTGAGGAGGTGAGACCTGTGGAGTGCAGTAGTCCGGGCCGAAGTCGGCCCCGCTCCGGGATGTTCTCGTTCACTCCTGACGCCCGCCGTCCTTCCGTCCGCACGTCTCCCCGGTCTTCCCGTACGGCTCGCTACTGAGCCACGGGCCCTGTCCCGGGGCCGGTCGTCGCGTGGTGGACGTGCTTCCGGGCGCCTGCCGCTCCGCTCCCGCGTCCTGCCATGGTGCCGGTGCGTGCGGCGGACACGGACCCGTCCGTTCGCGATCGCGCTGACGGGCTGGACGTGATCTTCAAGCGCCGCAACTGGTTGTGACCACTGTGTCGAGGAAAGGAGGCGCGATGCGCCGTTACGGTTCCGTGGTCGTCTTCTCGGCGATGTTCGCCTGGGTCGCGTTCATCGCCGTCTGGATCGAACACGGTCAGTAGGGCTGCCCGCCGCCAGCGTTGCCAGCCGTGCACGCCGAGGTCGTCCATGGCCTCGCGCAGGTCGGTGGGGATGGCCATGGCACCGGCGATGGTGTTGACGAGGATGTACCTGTGTACTTGGCAGAGCCTTTGCCTTTGGGCGTCTGCCCGGTGGGTGAACCTGCGTGGACGCCCGCCGTGCGGATCCAGCCTGCTGGCGGACGGTGAGCCGGTGGTGCCGGACGGGGACCCGTTCCCGGCACAGGAGGGGCACGACGGCGCGTGCCCGGTGTGACGGGTCAGCTGTCCGAGGGTGGGAGGTCCCGGTACGGGGCGCGGGGCTTGGGGACGGCGTGCTGCTCGGCGACGTCGATCCGCGGTGATGGCCCTGACGGCCGATGTTCCCGCGTGGGTCGCACCGGTGCTCGCCGTCCTCGCCGTGTGCGTCCACGGCGTCGGGGGGTGTGGGAGTCCTCGGCCGGCTTCGCGCTCGGCTTCGGCCTCGCGCCCGACCACGCCCAGGGGCAGTACCAGGGCCTCTTCGGGATCGGCTTCGGCGCCGGCCAGGCCCTCGCCCCCGTGATCCTCACCGGAGCGGTCCTCTCGCTCGGACACCCGGGATGGCTGCTCCTCGGCGCGTTCTTCGGGGTCCTGGGTGCGGCCGGGCCGCCGGTGGCCGCATGGGCCGAGCGGACCCGCCCGGCGACGCCGGTTGCGGAGGCCTCCGTGGAACGGCGGCACGGCGAATCGCCGCTGCTTCAGGCCGAGTGACGGGTAGGGGCCGTGGCGCGCCCCGGCCTGGTGTCGTCGGCGGCCGGCGTCCTGTGGTCGAGCACGCACCGGTGAGGAACCGGCGTCACGGGCGGGGCGGCGGGGCTCACATCCGGCGGACGCGCAGCACGCTGGTCAGCATCGGGAGGGTGAACTCACCGGCGCCGGTCTCCGGCCGGTCGGTGAGATAGGCGTGGGTCTCGTCCAGCAGGGCCTTCCGCTCCCGCTCCGGTATGACCAGGACGCCCGCCTTGGTCGCGAGGGTGGCGACGAGCGAGTCGGCGGTGCGCTGCTGCCCGTGCGGGAACTCGGCCTGCTCCGGCGAGTCGAACCAGGCGTCCCCGCCGGACTTCGGCAGGTGCATCCGAGCCGTCTCGGTGCGCCAACTGGCGGGCACGTCGCGCGGGCCGATGGCGGCGGGGCCGGTCACGCGGGCGAGGCCGGCCACCCAGTCGACCCGGTCGTCGAAGACGTTCCACAGGCCGGCCAGTACACCGCCGGGCGCGAGGACCCGGGCGATCTCCGGGCCGGCCAGCTCCATGTCGAACCAGTGCATGGCGTTGCCGGACACCACCGCGTCGACCGCGCCGTCCGGCAGCGGGATCGCCTCGGCGCTGCCCGCCAGCGCGCGGACGTCCGGGAGCGTGTCGCGCAGTTCGGCCAGCATCGCCGGGTCGGGCTCGACCGACACGACGTCGTGGCCTAGCGCGACCAGTGTGGCGGTGAGCTTGCCCGTGCCGGCGCCGAGGTCGAGCACCCGTGAACCGGGTGCGAGTTCGAGCGCCCAGCGCACAGCGGCCCCCGCGTAGTCCGGTCGATGCTCGGCGTAGGCGCCGGCCGCCCTGCCGAACGACGAGCTGTGCAGCCGCCGTTCGTCCTGCTCGGACTCCTGTCCGGTGGGCGCGAGGCTCTGCGCGGCGTCCCCGTGGTGTTCGGTGTTGTGGTCGGTCCCCGTCATCGAAGCTCCTTGTGATCGGCGGTCCGCACCGGGTGCGCGGCACGCTGCGGCCGCCCGGGGTCGACCGACCCGGGCGGCACGAAGTATCGGGCCGATGTATCGATCCGATATATCGAGACACTAGGTACTCCATCGCCGCGGCACAAGGTCCCCTTCTGCTGACCAGGGATCAGGGCCGGTGTGCGGGCGGGTGATCGAGGGGCCGGGTGACGGCGCGAGCGGGTGAATTGAACGCGTTCAGAAGAGTGGGCTAGGCTGGTTCCGAGGAACCGAGAAACCGAGGCACGAGGGGGAGCCCATGAAGGTCGTCATACCCGGCGGAACGGGCGCGCTCGGCGCGCTGCTCGACCGGAGCCTGACCGCCGCCGGACACCAGGTCGTCGTCCTGACCCGCAGGCCCGCCGGGCCCCGGCAGGTCGGCTGGGACGGACGGACCCTCGGCGCCTGGTCCGCCGAACTCGACGGCGCCGACGTCGTGCTCAACCTCGCCGGGCGCAGCATCAACTGCCGCTACACCGAAGCGAACCGGCAGGAGATGATGGACTCGCGGGTGCACTCGACCCGGGTCGTCGGCGAAGCCATCGCGGCCGCCCGTCGGCCGCCCGCGTCCTGGCTCCAGATGAGCACCGCCACCGTCTACGCCCACCGCCACGACGCCCCCAACGACGAGCGGGACGGCCTGATCGGCGGCACCGAGCCCGACGCCCCGCCCGCGTGGCGGCACAGCATCGAGGTCGCCCAGGCCTGGGAACGCACCCAGGCGGAGGCCGACACCCCGCACACCCGCCGGGTGGCCCTGCGCACCGCGGCCGTCCTCGGCCCCGAGCGGGGCGGCTCCCTCGACGCGCTCTCCTGGCTGGCCCGGCTCGGCGCCGGCGGGCCGGTCGCGGGCGGCGCCCAGTACGTCTCCTGGATCCACGAGCGGGACTTCGTCCGCTCCGTCGAGTTCCTGATCGGGCAGGAGGACCTCACCGGCCCGGTCAACCTCGCCGCCCCGAACCCGCTGACCCAGCGCGAGTTCATGCGCGAGCTGCGGACGGCCTGGGGCATGCCGCTGGCCCTGCCCGCCACCCGCTGGATGGCCGAGCTGGGCGCCTTCGCGCTGCGCTCCGACACCGAGCTGCTGCTGAAGAGCAGGCGCGTCGTCCCGACCCGCCTGCTCGACGCCGGCTTCGCCTTCGACTTCCCGAACTGGCCGGAGGCCGCCCGCAATCTCGTCCGGCGGCTGCGCGGGCGGTAGCCCACGGTCCTCACGCGGCGTCGTCCGGCGGCTTCGTCACGAGGCCGTCACAGCTCCCCGTCGGTGCTTGCCCAGGCCCGCCGCTCCCCGGGAGCGTGGAGCCACACACCGGGGAGAGCAGGGGGCGGGATGCGGACGGTACGGCTGTCGTTCATGCAGCGATGGGGAGGCAACATCGGGATCGGCTGCGCGCTGGCCATGGTCGCGATGTTCGCGCTGGTCGGAGCCGGGGCCACCAGCCCGGGCAAAGCCACCCTGATCGGCGTGCTGATCGCCGTCGCGGCGGCCCTCGCGGTGCCGCACACCTTTTGGCTGCGCGAGGACGAGGACGGCCTCACCCTGGTGCGGCTGCTGGTCCCGCGCCGCTACGCCTGGTCCGAGATCCGCGGCCTGGCCATGGAGTTCCACGAGGAGGTCGAGACCAGCGGCCACCACGTCACGCTCCGGCTGCGCCTCGCGGACCCGCAGGGCCGCTTCTGGGGCCCGGCGCTCGGCCGGGTCGACGTCACCGGCGACGACCGTCCGCGCGGCGTCGAACCGCCCGCCCTGGCCGAGCTGTTCGCCGTGTTCGGCCGGCACGGACTGCCCGTCGACGAGCCGGAGTTCGCCGACACCGTGCTCCACGTGTACGGGCTGCCGCCGATGCCGCCCCCGCCGGTGCGGAGCGTGCCGGTCGGACCGGTGCCCGCGGCCGCCC
The DNA here is from genome assembly GCF_040629945.1 of Kitasatospora sp. NPDC005856. Lineage (NCBI taxonomy): Bacteria > Bacillati > Actinomycetota > Actinomycetes > Kitasatosporales > Streptomycetaceae > Kitasatospora > Kitasatospora sp. NPDC005856. Next base: position 96,116 of record NZ_JBEXWT010000015.1, read on the forward strand.
AGGCGTACGCGGACGCCCCGGGCGTCGAGGAGGAGGGACAGGCCCTGGCCGCGGTCCGGACCATCGTCAAGAGCCCGCCCCGCAAACGCCGCGCCCATCTGCTGCGCACCGCCGCACGCGCCGACCGCATCGCGCTGGCGGGCGATGACGCGGACCGCGGGGAGGTGGCGGCGGCACGGATCGCGGCCGGGAACCTGACCGAGCACGACGGCGTCACCGCCGACGGCGACGGCGCGCGCGAGTACGTCCGCCAGCAGTACCTGGAGTGGTCCCGGTCCGCCGCCGCCGGGCGCGACGGCCGCCGAGCGGGACGTTGACGGCCATCCCGTGAGTCGGCGTGTCGAACAGCGCGCGCGTGGGCCGGGGGCCCGGCAGGAGGCCTGGCGGCCCCGGTTGGCAGCGGCCCCGTGGGGTAGGCGCGCGACATGGAGGACACCGGACCCCCGGCGGACGATCCCACCGTCGACGGCGCGAATTCGCTGGACCTGTGCGACCACTGCGGACGGGCCGTCGCGAGCGCCGAACTGCTCGGCGCCCTGGTGCCGGACTCCTCGGCACTGCACTCCACCGAACCCGAGCTGGACGGCAGACGGGTCGTCCTGGCCTGCTCCGTGGACCACCTGGCCGCCCTGATCGCGGACTACCGCCGCCGCCCCTTCGTCGCAGAGGAACAGTGGGCCGCCAAGGTCTGCCGGACCCTGGCGGGGTACGAGGGGCCCGTGCCGCTGAGCGTGGTCGCCCGCCTGAGCGGCCTGTCCGAGGAGCAGGCGGTCGACGGCGTGGAGTGGCACAACGCCCGCGCCCGGGAATGGCGGCGGCGCTACGGGGGCCAGGGCGGCGACTGACCGGACTTGCCGACGCACGCAGCCTAGACAGGCTGTGGCCACCGAAATACAGTGAGTTTCGTTCCTGCGGCAGCAGGAAAGACAATGGGGGCGGAAATCGGGACGGCGGCTGCGGTGCCGTCTTGTCCCGCTATTCGGTGGGCTTCCTTGTTTCGTGGGAAGCAGCTCGGGAAGCTGACGAGGGCGCGCCGTGCGCGTCCGTAATGCTCCCGCCGTACGGCGTTGCCGTACGCGCCGAATGGGCCGCGCCCTTCCCGCCCGGAAATGCGGCGCCGAAAATGCTTCTCAGTCGCGGCGCCGACTTCGACTCGTCCGCTACACCCCAGACGGAAGGAGAGAGGCCATCATGCCCCTGTCGGTAGCTGACCTCGCAAAGCTCGGAGACGCACCGGTCGCGATCCAGTCGACGTTCTTCCCGAACATCTACCTGCGCATGGACGGAACCGGCGTGACCACCGCCACCGACAACGGAGGCGGGAAGGTCAACTGTCAGTACGGCATCGGCCCCTTGACGACGTACAAGGTCCGGCCGCAGGCCGACGGCTCGTATTCCTTCGAGTCGACGGCCTTCCCGAACGTGTTCCTGCGCATGGACGGAAACGGCGTCCCCACCACCATGGCGGGTGGCGGGACGGTCAACTGCCAATTCGGCATCGGCCCCTGGGAGAAGTTCAAGGCCCGTACCCAGGCCGACGGTTCCTTCTCCTTCGAGTCGGCGGCCTTTCCCGGAATCTTCCTGCGCATGGTGACCGGCAGCGGAGTGACCACCGCCACCGGCCCCGGCGGAACGGTGAACTGCCAGGTCAACGCCAACGGCGGCGAGAACGAGAAATTCTATCTCGACAAGGCGTAGCAGTCCGCCCGCTCGGCGAATTCACGCCTCGGGTTCTCACGGAATCATTCGTGACGCCGTAGAAGGCCGGGCCTGAGCATTTCGCCGAGGCACCGAAAGGGCGGGCCGGTCACACACCCGGCCCGCCCTGCCGGCGTGCCCGCCGCCCCTTCGGTCAGCCGGTGCGCCCGGCGTCAGCGGGCCGGGAAGCGGCTGTGCTCGACGAGTCCGGCGAACTCCTCGCAGAACGACGGACCGACCGGCTGGACCACGACTCCCGCCAGTGCGGCCGGTGTGCCACAGTCGGCTGCCCGGGACAGCTCGACGCCCGTCCCCAGGACGGCCACCCGGCGGCCCGGCCGACTACGTCCCGAGCAGGTGGTCCAGCACCCGGCCGAAGACCACGCGCCCGGCCCCGGCGAGGACGGGATCGGCCAGCCGGGGCAGGCCGACGACGGCCAGCTCCTCCGTCCAGAGGGCCGTACTGCCGCCGCCCACCGCCCGGACCCGCAGTTCGGCCCAGCCCCGCACCGGTCGGCCACGCTTGACCAGCCGGCACCGCCCCTCCCGGCCCGGGCCGGGGGTGACCAGCTCGGTGAGCTCCATCGGGTCGTCGAAGCGGAGCGGCCCGAGGGCCGTCCGGGCCAGGACGACGTCGCCCGCCTCCCGGCCGGTGCCCCGGACCACGCGGACCCGGGTGAACGGCACCCGCTCACCGTGCCGGGGCCAGGCCGTCAGCCGCTCCCAGCACTCGGCGGGCGGCAGCGGCGTACGGCGGATCAGGACGAAGCGGGCCACGGGGTCACCCTAGCCGCGCGGCCGCCCTAGCGACGCCGCGGACGCTCTCCCAGCAGCCCCGCCACCGCCGCCAGGTCGCCGCCCTCGTCGAGCAGCACCACCGGCGGCGGGTGCGCCGGCGCCCCCAGCCGGGCGATCTCGTACGCGGTGAGCCCGAGCCCCGGCGGGGCGACCAGGGCGATCGGCGCGCGGGACTCCAGCAACGGGCCGAGCACCGGGCGGTAGGCGGCCGCGGCAGGGGCGTCCCCGGCGGGGCGCAGCACGCCGAGGGCCTGCGGGCCCGGCCAGCCGTGGGTGATGCCGGGATAGCGGGTGTCCGGGGCGCCGGGCGGGGGCAGCAGCAGGACCCAGCCCGCGCCCGGGCGGGCGGCCCGGCACAGCATGTCCAGCCGTACCGCCGGGGCGGCCGGCTCCCGGTGCTGCGTGCCGGCGTCCGCGGGCTCGCCCGGCCGGGGCGCCGGCTGCCCGGCCAGGGCGGTCCGCAGCACCTCGGTGGCGCCCAGCCCGCTCGGCAGGTCCGGGAAGGAGCGCAGCAGGTGGGCGCTCTGGTCGAGGAGTTCGGCGGCGTCCCGGTCGCTCAGCAGGGCGCGGTCGTGGGTGGTGGTGAGGACCAGTCCGCCGGTGGCGTCGTAGTGGGCGCAGAGTGTGATCGGGTAGGAGGTGAGGGTTCCGGCCGGGACCGGGCTCTCCACGCGGATGCCCTGCGCGGCCAGGTCGCTCTCCAGTCGCGGGTGGTGCTGTGTGGCGGGCTGGTGCTCCAGCACGACCAGGCTGTTCGGCCGCTGCCCGCGCGCGCCGGGTGTCCAGCGGTGGGCCTGGCCGGGCGAGACCCACTCGTACGCCGCGAGGTCGAGCACCCCGTCGCGCAGCGCCGCGAGCAGTTGCGGCACGGTGGTGCCCGGCTGCACCCGGACGGAGATCGGCAGCGGGTTGCGCAGGGCGCAGGGCAGCCGGTCGATGCCGTCCAACGGGACGCCCCGGCCGGAGACCGTCACCGCGAAGCCGACCCGCACCGCCCGGGCCGGGTGGCGGGGCCGGTCCGCCTGTGCGGCGCGGTACAGCAGCAGCGCCCAGGCCGTCTGGAGCGCACTGCTCTCGCCCGCGCCCCAGGCGGCCGCCCAGCCGCGTAGCCGGACCGTCTCGTACGGGGTGAGCCGGTGCCGGGCCCGGCCGCTGCCGCGTCGGCGCGGATCGGGGGCGAGGGGCAGGACGGCGGTGGCGGCGGGCCGGGTGGACCAGAACTGCCGTGCCGCTTCGGTGCCGAGGCCGGCCAGCCAGCGGGCGTGGTCGCGCAGGTCCGGGCGGCGCTCGCCGCCGGGCAGCGGGCCGCCGGCGAGGTAGGCGCGGTAGAAGGACCGGAGCAGCAACCGCACGCTCCAGCCGTCCAGCATGGCCTGGTGGTAGGTGAGCAGCACCCGGGTCGCGGGTCCCTCCCCGGCGTCCGGAGGGGCGTCGACGAGGGTGGCGCGCAGCAGGGCGGGGCGGCGCAGGTCGAAGCCGCGCCGGCGGTCCGCGGCGAGCAGCTCCTCCCAGTCGGCGGCGTCGTGCCGGTGCCGGGTCACCTCCGGGGCGGCGTGCTCGTGCAGCACCATCCAGGGGTCGTCGGTGTCGTCCTCGTCCCAGTCGAAGGCTGTGCGCAGCACGGTCTCGCAGTCGACGACGGACTGCCAGGCCGCGGTGAAGCGCGCGGTGTCCAGCGGCCCGTGCCAGGTCCAGGACAGCTGCTCGACGTGCCGCCCGTCGGTCGCGGCCCCGCCGACGACCTGGTGCAGCAGCTCCCGCTGGAGTGCGCTGGTCGGCACGGTGACCGGCTGCGGCGGGTGCGCCAGCGCCTCGCGCAGTTCCTCCAGGGTCCCGACGGCGCGGGCGAGCGGGCCGGACGCGATGCCGACGAACAGCCGTGGGCCGTTGCCCCAGCCGCTGCTCGGGTCGCGGCCCCGGTCGTCGCCCGGGTGGCCGTGCGAGGTGTCGTGCCCCGTGTGCTCGACCAGCACCGCCCGCAGCCGGGGACCGGTGACCAGGCTGCGCCCCAGGTCTGCCAGCACCCGGTCGAGCGCCTCCGGGCCGTTCACCCTGCGCTGCCACAGCAGTTCCGCCGCGGGCCCGGCGGAGTCCTCGGCGGTGACGGTCCGTAGCGCGGCGCGCAGCGTCTCGGCCGGGTAGGTCCCGTGCAGTTCGACCAGGACGAACTCCGCTACTCGGCCGGGGCGTTCGGTGTTCCTCCGGGTCCGGGCGGCGATGTCGGGCGGACGGCCGACGGGCGAGGAGGGCGCGGGCACGGGGACGCCGGGCGCGGGGGCGCCTGGCACCAGCAAGGTGACGGGTTCGCTGGCGAACTGACGGTTCGTCATCTTTGATCAGCGGGCACCGGAGCCTTCATCCTTCCCGTGGGCCGGCCGGGATCGCGCCGGGGCTGCTGGGTGGCGAGCCCGCCGCAGGCGTTCAGCACCTGGGCGGTGAGGCCGGCCGCGGTCGGGCTGGTGAGGTACGCCGCCGGCGAGGCGACCTCCTCGGGTGTGGTGCAGCGGCCGAGCGGGATGTGCGTGGCGGAGTGCTGGTGGCTGGTCTCGGGGTGGTGTCGGAGGCGGTCGCGCACCGGTGGATGCGCGGGGCTCGGGGGGCGAAGCGGGCGGTGTGCCGGGGGCGGCAACCTCGCGCCCGCGGAAGGGTGTTCGAGTCGGGGGCGGTGGGGTGAACGCGTCGCATCCTAGTCGCGCCGGGCGATGGCGGCCGGATCCTCGAGCGCCCGTCGAGTGGGGTTCGGGGCGCTCGGGTGAGGGCTCTCCGGCAGGCGGAAGCGGTGGGCGGCCCCCGCCCCAGCCCCCGTCCAGGACCCGCCCCGGGAGCCGGCCCGGGAGCCGCTCCGCCGGGCGCGGAACCGGGGGCTACTTCTTGCGCAGGTCGCCCGAGAAGCCGCCGACGAGCAGATGCAGGCTGCCGTCCGGATTGCGGGTGTACACCTGGTCGTACGGGACGGCGACGCAGCCGCTGAGCGAGTTCATCGGGGCGGTGCGCAGGACCACCCGGTCCGCGGTGGCCTGGACGAGGTTGGCGGTCGCGTCGCAGTAGCGGGTGCCCGCTCCCTCGTTGTTGTGGATCTGCGCGACCGGGTCGTTGGTCCGGCCCTGGGTGATGGTGATGGAGAAGTCCGGCTTGACGAAGGTCTGTTGGCTGCCCAGGTCGCCCTGCCAGGAGCCGAGGAAGGCGGCCGGGATCTCGCCGCCCGGTGTGCGGGTGCTGGAGGGGGGAGAGGCGTCGGAGCCGGTGTTGTCGGTGTCGTTGCCACGCATGGCCAGGAACACCGCGGTGCTCGCCGCGGCGACGGCCAGGACGGCGGCGATCAGCAGAGTGCCCGGTCCGGGCCGGCGGCGGGCCGGCCTCGGCGGCTGCGCGTACGGGTGCCGGTACGGCAGGGGCTGCGGCAGGGGCTGCGGCGGGGAGTACGGCGTGGGTGTACCCGGGGTGGGCGGTGTGCCCGGGGTGGGTGCGTCCGGGCTCGGCGGTGTGGCGTGCCACGGCTCCGCAGGGCCGAACTGGCCACTGAGAGCGCCGAGTCGGGCGGGGGAGTCGCTGTCCAGGTCCAGCAGCTCGACCGCGAGGCCTGCCAGCGCCGCGGCGATTGCGGGCGGCAGCCAGTCGCGTCGCTCCAGCCGCTCTCCCGCCGTCGGGTCGGCGGCCGACAGGCGCTCGCGCACCTGTGCGGGAGTGGGCCGGCGGGCGGGGTCCTTGGCCAGGCACTCCGTCACCAGGGCGTGCAGCTCCCGGTCGGGCAGGTCGAGTTGGGGCTCGTCGTGGAGCACGCGGTAGAGCAACACGGCCGCGCTCACCCCGGAGCCGAACGGTGCGGTGCCGGTGGCGGCGTGGGCGAGTACGGCGCCGAGCGAGAAGACGTCCGAGGCGGGCCCGGCGCTCCGGCCCTCCGCCTGCTCGGGGGAGAGGTAGCCCGGGGAGCCGACCACGAAGCCGGACCGGGTGAGCGAGGTCGCCGCGTCCAGCGCCCTCGTGATCCCGAAGTCGATCAGGCGCGGGCCGTCCAGCGCCAGCAGGACGTTCGACGGTTTGACGTCCCGGTGCACCAGACCCTGGGCGTGCACGGCCTGCAGCGCCTCGGCGAGCCCCACCCCGAGCGAGCGGACGGCGGCGGCGGGCAGCGGGCCGAAGTCCCGCACGGCGGTGGCCAACGAGGGCCCGGCGACGTACCCGGTGGCCACCCAGGGCTGGGCGCCCTCGGTGTCCGCGTCCAGCACCGGGGCCGTCCAGCGTCCGCCGACCCGCCGGGCGGCGGCCACCTCGTTGCGGAACCGCACCCGGAACTCCCGGTCCGCCGCGAACTGTTCGTGGACCAGCTTGACCGCCACCGTGCGCCCGCCCGCCGTCCGGCCCAGGTAGACCCGGCCCATCCCGCCCGCACCGAGTCTCCGCAGCAGGCGATACTCGCCCACCTGCCGCGGATCCCCGTCCTCCAGCGCCTCCACGCCGACTCTCCCCTCGCCGCGCCCGTCCGTACTCCACGCCAGACGGTACCGCCGGGACGCGCGGTTCCGGATCGGTCCGAGGGCGCGGAGCGGGTGCGGCGAGGGGAGAGCGGCGACTGGCGAGTGGGTGCGGGGTGCGGTGGGTGGCCGAGGCCGGCTCAGCTTCGGGAGGCTCCACTGGCCGCCTTGCCGGGGGCGTCCGCCTGGGCGCGGTGCGCGGCGGCCTCGCCGTCGGTCGGGCCCTGCCTGTCGGCGACGTGTCCGTTGGCACTGGACCCGTTCGCTTCGTGCCCGTTCGCGCCCTGCCCGTTGGCGTCCTGCCCGTTCCTGTCGGCGAGCGCGGCCGGCCCCGGCAGGTGCGCCTGGTGGTCCGGCGGGTAGAACTGTCGGGCCCAGTGCCGCATCGCGCCGATCGGCCCGTCGCCCTGGGCGAGCCGGGGCGGGGAGACGTACCGCTTGGTGGACCAGATCGGGAAGTCCGCCGAGGTGAAGTCCAGGTTGCGCCGGAACATCGGGCCCGCCAGTAGCCTGGTCACCGCCCGGCTGAGCGTCCGGGCGACGGCCGGCGGCAGCCCGGACGGCTCGGACATCACGAAGCGGCTCGCCTGCCGCAGCTGCATCCGGCCGGGGGCGACCTGGGTGGCCATGACCAGCGAGCAGATCTCCAGGCCGAGCGAGGGCGTGTGGACGTCGGTGTGCAGGGCGGTGAGGCCGTACCCGTCCACCTCGACGTGGACCTCGCGCATCCCGAGCAGCGGGAAGGTCTCCCGGACCAGCATCGAGATGTGGAAGCTGGCGCCGTCGAACTCCACCGGCGCCGCCAGCTCGCCCTCCGGCCAGCCGTGCAGGGTGACGAAGTGGCCGAGGTCGAAGGAGTTCTCCATGACGTCCTGGGCGTAGCCGGGCATCTCGAAGGAGGCGTACCGCAGCGGCTGCCGCCCGTCGCCGAGCCGGTGCCAGGCGGGGATCTCCCAGTCCGGCTCCCGGCCGTCGTGGTGGCGCCAGACGAAGACCGCCTCGTTCACCTCGCGCACCGGCAGCTGCGTCAGTGCCGCCTTGGGCGGCTGGGTGCCGTACCCGGTGCGCACGCAGCGGCCCTCGGCGTCGAAGGCGAACCGGTGGAAGGGGCAGACCAGGTCGTTGCCCTCGACCGTGGCCAGGCCGAGGTGGGCGCCGAGGTGCGGGCAGTACGGGCGGATCGCGCGCAGGCGGCCGTTGCGCAGCCGGTACAACACGACGTCCTCGCCGGCGAGTTGGCGGGTGAGGACGGTGCCGGGCTTGAGCTCGGCGGAGAAGGCGAGTGCGGACCAGCCGTCGGGATAGGGCAGCGCCGGTGGCAGGGCTACGTCGGCAGCGGTCGGGCGGTTGCTGACGGGGTGGACGTGCTTGGACACGCGCATGAAGTCTCCTGTCGGTCTGCCCGGCGCCGCCCCTCCCAGGCGATTAGCGCTCGAACAGAATGGAATTCAGATGCTATCCATGGAAAGGGAGCGCTTGCACGGACAATCCCCCGAAGTGGCAACAAGTCTGATGATCTGCCAGGCGTGACTGTTCAGGTATTCGATTGATTCCGTTCGCCCGCTCGGCTCGGGGTGCAGGTCGTTCGAGCACGTCGGCGAGGGCTCCGACAGTCGGGCGGGAGCCGAACCGGTGGTCGGAAGGCATGGTGGCGACGGATCCCCTGATCCCGGAACGGCTGGTGCGGTTTTCCGGCCCCTGCGTGAATTTCCCCGCCGCCCCCTATTCGTCCGCAATTCACGGCGCTTTCCCCGTGCGATCGAAGAAGGGTGGGGATGTGCCGGAAAGGGCTCTCGGGCCGTGATACGGGGCGGCGTGCCCGACCGTGGTCCACCGCCCGGTGGACCTGTTCGGTGCGCTGGGGCGTGCGCCGGTGCGCCGGGTCGGTGCGTTCGCCCAATTCACTTGGTGAGACGCCGAGTTGGCGAACCCGGTGGATGTGGTGGAGCATAGGCCGGGCCCGGTCTGTTGCGGCGCGTCCGCGCCGCGGCCGAGGCGTCGTACGGCTGCTGGGGAGGAGGCGGTTCCGGTGACTCCGGTGGAACGTCCGTTTCTGGTCCGGGGGAAGGCGGTCCCCCTGGCCAGGTACCTGGCGGAGGAGGACATCGAGGGCCTGGTGGCCTGCTCGTGCATCGGGAACGAAGTCAGCATCGACCTCGCCGACACCAGGATCCTGGTGAGTCTGGTCGACGTCGCCGACGTGGTGCGGCTCAACTTCGACATGGTCCAGGACGGCCCGGCCAAGCCCCGCTCCTGGTCGCGCCGCCTGCCCGCCGGCACCAGCCCGCGCGAGATCGCGTCCCGGATAGCGCTGGACGTGCGGGCCCTGGAACGCGAACTGGCGCCGCTGCGCCTGCGCCCGCCCCGGTCGGCGCCGCCGCGGCACCGTCCGGGCTGACACGCAGGCGGGCGCGAACCGGCCCGGATCCGGCGGCGGGGGCGCCGCAGGACCCGGGCCCTTCGCCGCTCCGGTCGGACCGTCATCGGCCCGATGGGGAGCGGCCGTTGCTCCGGCGATCCGGAGCGGATCCTCCCACTTGTCGCGCGTAGAAACGTTCTTCCGCCGTATGTCTGGCCGTTGCCCGATGCGCCCGGTAGGGATCTGGTGGTGCTGCTAGAACCGCAGCGCCCGATTTTTCTTGTCCGTGGTCACACCGCCGGGCCGCGAGCCCGGACGGTGGTCAGGAGGAAGCCTCATGCGGAGCACCCCGAACCCCCGGATCACCCCCGGAGCGCCGCGCGTCCGGCGCCGGACGCTGGCGGCGGCCTCCGCCGCGGCCGTGGTGGCGGCGCTGGTGGCGCTGCCCGGCGGCGTGGCGCAGGCGGCGTCGCCCGACATCGTGATCAGCCAGGTGTACGGCGGTGGCGGCAACTCCGGCGCCCCGTACACCAACGACTTCGTCGAGCTGTACAACCGCGGCACCACGCCGGTGTCCGTCACCGGCTGGACGGTGCAGTACGCCTCGGCCGCCGGCTCCAGCTGGTCGCGGACCACCCTGTCCGGGACGATCGCGCCCGGCCGCTACTTCCTCGTCCAGGAGGCCGCCGGCGCGGGTACCGGAAGCGCCCTGCCGGCCGCGGACGCCACCGGCACGATCGCCATGTCCGCGACCTCCGGCAAGATCGCCCTCGTCACCAACGGCACGGCGCTGACCTGTGCCACGGGCTGCGCGAGCCAGGCCGGGGTGAAGGACTTCGTCGGCTACGGCAGCAGTGCCGGCTCCGCCGAGGGCTCGCCGACCGGCAACCTGTCGAACACCACCGCGGCCCTGCGCGCGGGCGGCGGCGCCACCGACACCGACAACAACGCGGCGGACTTCTCGATCGGCTCGCCGACGCCGCGCAACTCCTCCTCCACCGGCGGGGGCGGCAACACCGGCGGCACCCGGATCCACGACATCCAGGGAGCCGCCCGCGTCTCCCCGCTGGCGGGCGGCTCGGTGAGCGCCGTGCCGGGTGTGGTGACGGCCGTCGGCCCCAACGGTTTCTGGTACCAGGACCCGCAGCCCGACAACGACCCCGGCACCAGCGAGGGGATCTACGTCTACACCGCCGGCGCGCCCTCGGTCGCGGTCGGGGATTCGGTCACGGTGAGCGCCACCGTCAGCCAGTACCGCCCGGGCGGCACCGGCGGCACCAACAACCTGTCGATCACCGAACTGACCGCGCCCACCGTCACGGTGGTCGCCCACGACGCGCCGCTGCCCGCCGCCACCGTGGTCGGCCAGGGCGGGCGGATACCCCCGTCCGCGGTCATCTCCAGCGTCACCTCCGGCGACGTCGAGACCGCGGGGAACTTCCAGCCCGCCACCGACGGCCTGGACTTCTGGGAGTCCCTGGAGGGCATGCGGGTCGAGATCGACAACGCGGCCGTGGTCGGCCCGACGAACAAGTTCGGCGAGCTCTCCGTCGTCCCGCAGGGCAGCGGCACCCGCACCAACCGGGGCGGCATCCTGCTGCAGGCGAACGACGGCAACCCGGAGCGGGTCGTCCTCGGCAAGGCGCTCGCGCCCACCCCGACCGCCAACGTCGGCGACACCCTGACCGGCGCCACCGTCGGCGTGCTCGACTACGCCTTCGGCAACTTCACCCTCCAGGTCACCGCGACCCCGGCGGTCACCGCCGGTGCCACCGCCCCCGAGGTCACCGCCGCGCCGACGGCCGGGCAGCTCGCGGTGGCCACCTTCAACGTGGAGAACCTCGCCCCGTCCGACCCGCAGAGCAAGTTCGACGGCCTCGCGGCGGGCATCGTCACCAACCTGCGCTCGCCCGACCTGGTCGCCCTGGAGGAGATCCAGGACAACAGCGGTGCCACCAGCGACGGCACGGTGAGTGCCATCCAGACCCTGGCCAAGCTCACCGCGGCCATCACCGCGGCCGGCGGCCCCTCCTACTCCTACCGCGAGATCGACCCGGTGGACGGCCAGGACGGCGGCCAGCCCGGCGGAAACATCCGCCAGGTGTTCCTGTACCGCACCGACCGCGGCCTCTCCTTCACCGACCGCCCCGGCGCCGGATCCACCACCGCCGACTCCGTGGTGAACGCCGGCGGCACTCCGCAGCTGGCGTACTCGCCCGGGCGGATCGACCCGGCCAACGCCGCGTTCAACTCCAGCCGCAAGCCGCTGGCCGGTGAGTTCCGCTGGAACGGCAAGCCGGTCTTCGTGATCGCCAACCACTTCAACTCCAAGGGTGGGGACCAGCCGCTGTTCGGCCGCTACCAGCAGCCGAGCCGCCCCTCGGAGAGCCAGCGTCACGACCAGGCGACCGTGGTGAAGAACTTCACCGACCAGATCCTGGCCGTGGACCCGAACGCGTCGGTCATCGTGCTCGGCGACCTCAACGACTTCGAGTTCTCCCAGACCGCCGACATCCTCACCGCTGGCGGCTCGCTCACCGACCTGCCGCGCACCCTGCCCCTGCCCGAGCGCTACACCTACGTGTACGAGGGCAACTCGCAGGTGCTGGACCACATCCTGATCTCCGGCGCGCTGGCGGCCAAGGCGTACGGCTACGACATCGTGCACCTCAACAGCGAGTTCAGCACGCAGCTCAGCGACCACGACCCGCAGGTGGTGCGCATCCCGCTGCCGTAGCGGACCGGGCCCGCGTTGCCGGTCTCCCCAGCAGGTGGGGGAGGCCGGCACCGTTCGTCCTGTCGGGCACCAGGTCGTCCCGGGCGACCCCGCGCCACCTGCCCCGACGCGACGAGGGAGCAGGAAGTCGGCCTGGCCGACCTCCTGCTCCCTCGTCGCGGGGCGGGAACGCTAGCCGAGCAGTTGGAACTTGGTGGACGGGGCGCTCCGGTAGGTGCTGCAGTCGTAGTTCTGGGTGGTCGTGCTGTACGTGAAGCCGTAGGGGACGTCACAGGCCCAGAGGCCGCTGTACGGCTTGCGGAGGTGGAAGGCGTTGGACTGGCCGCTGCCCGTGGTCATGTTGCAGGCGGTGCCCCAGACGAGGTAGTCGTAGGTGAACTCCGGGGTGCCCACGCAGGCGACCAGGCCGTCGGCCGGCTTGCGCAGGTGGAACTGGTTGGCCTGCACGCCGTTCATGTCACTGCACGCGAAGCCCCAGGTGATGTTGTCGTAGACGAAGCCGGGCGCGCTCTTGCAGGCCGTCAGGCCGTCGTAGGGGGTCCGCAGGTGGAACTGCGGCGAGTTCCAGCTGCCGCCGCCGCTACAGCTGCGGTTCATCGCCACCTGGTCGTAGACGTACCCGGCCGGGACGTCACAGGCCCAGGCGCCGTCGAGGCTGGTGGTGGTGGCCTTCGCGGGTGTCGCGCCGACCGCGCCCGAGAGCAGGAGGGCGAGGGCGGCCAGTGCGGCGAGCAGCAGGCGGGCGAAGCGGGAGTGTGCGTGTGCGGTGGGCATGGTTCTCCCAGGGTCGTGGCCGGACGTGAGGTCCGGCGCGGGAACAACGGGACATGCGGTACCGGGCGGGCCGACAACGGGAGTTGCGGCCCGCGGAAGGTTTTAGCACGACTTCTTCACGGCCGCCTCACGAACCGCACAAGTCGGGTTGCTGCTGGACAACCTTGGCCGGAACCTCTCGCCCCACCCAGCGCGTTCCACCCGCTGATCCGAAGGGGAAGGGGACCTGGTCGCAGCGCGACACGACCGTCAGGGGACCGGCTCTACGCCCCGGCCTGCCGGTAGAGCGTCACCATGATGCCGTGCACCGGCTCGCCTTCCGGATCCTCCTCCGTCTCGTCGACCAGTGCGGCCAGCGCCTCGGCGAGCCGCGCCGCCTTGGCCGGGCCGAGCCGCAGGTGGCGCAGCGCCAGGAGGTGGTCGGTGGGTGAGCGGTCCAACTCCTGGGCGACGGCGCCGAGCAGTGCGGCCGTGCCCTCGGCCTGCGGTTCGGCGACGAAGAGCCGCTCGGCGGATCGCCGGAAGTACTTCTCGGTGCCGCCGCGCACCCGTCGCGTTCCGGCGTCCTGGACCAGTCCCGCCTCGGACAGCACCCTGAGGTGGTGGGAGACGCTGCCCTTGTTCACTCCCAGCTGCGCGGCGAGCCGGCTGATCGTCGACGGCCGGCTGCTCAGGGCGAAGAGCAGGCGCTGGCGCAGGGGGTGGGCGAGTGCGGCGTGCTGCAGGGACGTGCTGATCCGCTGGACGTCTCCGTCTGGTTGGTGGTTCACCTGATCAAGCGTTAAGTACGGTTGACGCTTTGGCAAGTCGCTGGTCTACTTCCCTCCCATGACCTCCACCACTTCGTCACCCGCGTTGGACGCCGTCGCCCTCGTCGAGGAGATCGCCGACCTGGTCCGCGAGAACTACGTCTTCCCCGATGTCGCCCGGCAACTGGCGGACCTGCTTCAGCGCCGGAGCGCAGAGGATTCCTACCGGACCGAATCCGCCGAGGAGTTGGCCGAAGCGGTCACCGCGGACCTGCGGTCCGTCAACGGAGACCTGCACCTGGGCCTCAAGTACCACGCCGTGCCGGTGCCGCCGGAGCGGGGCGCGGCGGTACTCGCCGCGGTGCGCAGGGAGTTCGACACCTTCCTGAACGGCGTTCCCCGCGTGGAACTCCTCGACGGTGGCGTCGCGGTCCTGGAGATCGGACCCAAGCTGTTCCCGCTGGACTGGGCGGCACAGCCGCTGACCGCGGCACTCTCCCTGGTGGCCCCCGCCCGCGGCCTCATCCTGGACCTGCGCCGCAACACCGGTGGCGACCCGAACACGGTGGCCTTCGTCTGCGCCTACCTGCTCGACGGCCGCACCCACCTGAACACCATGGTCTCGCCGAAGGACGAGGTGGGCGCGCAGTCCTGGACGCCCTCGTTCGTGCCCGGTGCCCGCTTCGGAGGCAGCAAGCCGCTCTACGTGCTGACGAGCGGAGACACCTTCTCCGGGGGCGAGGAGCTCGCCTACGACCTGCAGCAGCTCAAGCGCGCCGAGGTCGTCGGAGAGGTCACCCGGGGCGGCGCGCACCCGCGCGAGGGCTGGACGCTGCACCCGCACCTGGAACTCGGCGTGCCCATCGCCCGCGCGGTCAACCCGGTCTCGGGCACCAACTGGGAGGGCGTCGGCGTCCGGCCCGACGTGCCGTGCGACGCCGGGGAGGCGCTCGACCGCGCGCTGGAGCTGGCCTTGGCACGCTTGGCCTGAGATCGTCACTTCCGCAGGGCATCCCACGATCGAACCTCCGTGGGGCGGTTGTGCGGCTACCCTGCGGGAATGCCGTACGAGCTCGACGCCGTCATCGGACGTTCCGAGCAACCGTGCGTCGGCCGGGGCCCCTTCGGGCGGCCCCGGCCGCGTTCTGCTGTGCACGCACGGTCATGGAGCCGACCGGGACGACCCGGTCCGGGCCCACCGCGCGCCACCGCGCATCAGTCAACGGCACGCCTGGACCGGCACGCCCGGACCGACGATCCGGTGATCGGACGGAGAGGCCTCAGCGCGTCACCACCCACGACAGGCTCGCGGTCAGCTTGGCGCGCAGCGCCGGGTCCGCGACGTCCGGGGTCGGGTCGGTGGCGACGGCGGTGAGCACGTGCGGCTGGGACCGCGGCCCGGTCAGCTTGAGCTCGGCCAGGTCCAGCCCGGTGCGGTCGTCCAGGCGGGGCAGCTCGCGCCCGTCCAGGTACCAGTGGAGCCGGGTGCCGGGCACCGGCAGTTCGACGGTGAGGCGGTCGGCGGCGGTGAGCCGACTGCCGGCGGCGGTGTGGCTGGTGAGCGGGGTGGCGTGGCGGTAGAAGCCCGCGATCATCGCCTCGCGCCCGGGCAGGTTGAACTCGCGTCCGAGCGAGCGCATGATCGAGTTCTCGGTCGGCCGGTAGAGCCCGGTGGGGTAGTAGCCGCCGCCCTCGTACGTGCCGACGGTGCCGCCGTCCGGCGAGGCCTGCCCGAGCCAGCGCGACCACTTGGTGCCCTGCCGGCGCATCAGGTCGGCGGTCAGGGTGCTGATGTTGGCCTCGGCGGGCTCGTCGCCCTGGTAGGTCCCCTGGCCGTCGTACGCGTACTCGTCGGCCAGCTTGCCGAGCGAGTGCCCGGTCTCGTGCACTGCGATCTGCCCGGACTTCGCGTTGCCGCCCGCCACGGTGGCGATGCCCTCGTAGCCGACCGGCGACTTGACGTCGTTGTAGCCGGCGCCGCCGTACTTCGCGGTGTTGGCCACCACGAGCACCAGGTCCGCCTGCGGGGCCTTGGCCGCGTACGACTCGACGGCCTTCTCGTCCACGCAGAGCAGCCGCTCCACGCCGTCGCACCAGAAGTACGAGCCCAGCGCGGTGTGCCGCACCGTCGCCTGGTCCGGGTCCCCGGTCACCCCCGACTCGGGTGAAACGGCGGTCACCGCCCAGACGTTGAACAGCGCGCGGTAGGTGGCGTAGGGCTCGACGGAGGTCAGCTCGCGCCACTTCTGGGCCGCGTCCGTACGGAACTTCTCCTGCTCCTGCGCGGTGTAGCCGTCGCCGATCACCACCACGTCCAGCTTGGCGGCCGGTTCCCCGTTGCGGACCAGTGCCGTGACCTCGCCGTCCCCCTGGACGGGTGCCACGCCCTGGGGGCGGCCGGCGAGGTAGGGGGAGACGGCCGGAACCTGGGCGCGGGAGATGCCGCCGTCCTCGGCGAACACCTCCACCTGACGGGTCGGCGGAGTGCCGTCCGCGGGGCGGCTCCAGGCCGGCGCGGCCCCCAGTACCGAACCGGCGAGTGCGGCGGCGAGCAGGGCGGTGGCGGCTCTGACGGTGGTGCGGTGCACGGGCATCCTCCCGGAGGGAACGGTCTGTGGCCTGCCCCCTTCCCATGTCGAGAACCTGACAATCATCCGTCGGGCAGTCGGGCAGTCGGGCAGTCGGGCAGTCGGGCAGTCGGGCCGACGGGCCGGCCGGCGGGGCGTCGGAGGCGCTCGCGTCGGTCGTGTCGGTCGCGCGCCCGTGCACTCGATGCGGAGGGAGCGGTCGCCGGTGCCGCCGGTGCCTCACTCCTCCCCGTCGCCGAGCGCGGCGAGTCGGGTCGTCACGTCGTCGGCGAAGCGGGAGAGGAGGCGGACGAGGTCGTCGCGGTCCTGGCGGGGCCACTCGGCGAGGGCGTCGGTGAACCAGCCGAGCAGGAAGGCGAGATAGCGATCGGCCGCCTCGGCGCCGGCGGCGGTGGGTTCGATGAGGCGGGCCCGGGCGTCGTGGGGGTCGGGGATGCGGTGGGCGAGGTCGCGCTTCTCCAGGGCCTGGACCTGGCGGGTGATGTGCGGGCCCACGACCTGCATCCGGTCGGCGATCTCACCGATCCGCAGGGGCTTGCCGGCCGTGCGCAGGGCGACGAGCACGCCCACCGCGGCGCGGTCGCGGCCCAGGCCGGTCTCCTCGACGGCGCGTTCGACGAGCCGGCCCCGGGTGAGGGCGGAGCCGAGGCGGCTGATCCGGGTCAGCGCGGCGAGGAGGTCGGGGCGCGGACCGCCCGGTTCGGGGGCCTCGGCGGGCATGGGCGTCTCCATTTGCATACCTAAGTTAGGTATCTGTATCGTGGGGGATGGCTGCCACCCGCAAGAGTGGCGCATGGCCTGCATAAAGATACCTGAGGTATGTATCTTTTGCTCATCCCGTGCGAACCACCGACGTGCCGGCGGGAATGCCCGCCGGGGAAGTGAGAGGCACATGCCCACCGTGTCACGCCCCGCCCGTCGCGTACTGATCTCCGGAGCGAGCATCGCGGGCCCCGCGCTCGCGTACTGGCTCGACCGGTACGGCTTCGAGGTGACCGTCGTCGAGAAGGCCGCCACCGTGCGCGGAGGCGGCTACGCCGTCGACATCCGCGGCACCGCCCGCGAGGTCGTGCGGCGCATGAGCCTGCTGCCGCGCCTGCTCGCCGCCCATGTCGACACCCGGCGGATCACCTTCCTCGAGCCCGACGGGCGGACCATCGGCTCGCTGCGCCCGGAACAACTGACCGGCGGCGAGGCCGGTCTCGACCTGGAGGTCCGGCGCGGGGACCTGGCCGACGCCCTCCAGGAATCGTTGGGCGGCCGGGTCGAGTTCCTCTTCGGGGACTCGATCGCCGCGCTCGACGACGACGGGGACACCGTCCACGTGGAGTTCGACAGCGGCGCCCGACGCAGCTTCGACCTGGTGCTCGGCGCGGACGGGCTGCACTCGAACACCCGGCGCCTGACGTTCGGCCCCGAGGAGCCGTTCCACCGCTACCTCGGGCACGCCTTCGCCATCTTCACCCTTCCGAACGAGTTCGGCCTGGCCCACGAGGCCGTCATCTGGAACGACGTGGGGCGCGGCGCGGTCCTCTACGGGCACGCGCCGGCCGACCGGATCCACGGCTTCCTCACCTTCACCCGTGACCTCCCGCCCTTCGAGGCCTTCCGTGACCCGCGGGCCCAGCGCGAGCTGGTCGCCGCGAGCTTCCCGGACCGGGTCTGGCACGTTCCCCACCTTGTGCAGGCGATGCGGGACGCCGACGACCTCTTCTTCGACATCGTCAGCCAGATCCACCTGCCGACCTGGTCGCGCGGGCGCGTGGCGCTCGCGGGCGACGCCGCGCACGCCACCTCCTTCCTCTCCGGCCAGGGGTCGAGCGTCGCTCTCGTCGGCGCCTACGTGCTGGCCGGCGAACTGGCCACCCACAGCGACCACACCGCCGCCTTCGCGGCCTACGAGCACCGGATGCGGCCCTTCGCCGAACTCAACCAGGCGCTGGCCACCAGCGGCGGCACCGTGGTGGCGCCGACCACGCGGGAACAACTGGAGGCCCGCAACGCCCTGTTGCGCGATCCGGAGGCCGTCGCGAAGGAGCTGGCGACGGGGGCCGCGCAGGCAGGGCGGGCCGCGCACTCGGACCTGTCGCTGCCGGACTACGCCGGGGCGCCGTGACGCCCCGGCGCGGTCCTCGCGCGGTCCCCGTTCCGTGCCGTGCGTCGCTCGGACCCCCGCGCCGTGCGCCGCTCGGACGTCCGTACGTGTTCCGCGCGGCGCCTCATCGCCGCTGAGGGCCGGCCGCCGCGGTCGCGCACAGGGCGTCGTCGACCAGCTTGTTCTCCGCCTCCGCCACCCGCACGACGTCCTGCTCGGTGGAGGCCTGGACGCCCGTCAGCGAGACGGCGACGCTGCGCCGCCCGTCGGCGGTGACGCCGACGGTGGTGATCCACCCGGCGTCGCCGCCCTCGTGGCCCCAGTACTCCCCGCCGCAGGACAGCTGACGTGAGAAGAGGCCCAGTCCGGCCCGGGCGGTCGGCATGAACCGCTCGAACTTGTCGCTGACGCGGACGGTGCGTGTCATCTCCGCCAACTGCTCGGGCGGCAGGAGCCGGCCGCCGAGCAGGGCGCTGAAGAACCGGTCGAGATCGGCGGTGGTGGAGACGAGCCCGGCCTCGCCGTTGGTGCCCGGTCCGACCTGCTCGGTGACGTCCACGAGCGGCCCGCCGTCCCCGAACCTCTGGTAGGTCTCGGCGTGCGGCCGTGGCAGGGTGGGTGACGTACCCGGCCGGAAGGTGTGATCGAGGCCGAGCGGCCGGACGATCCGGTCCCTGACCTCCTCGTGCCAGGGGTTCCCGGTGACCCGCTCGATGATCATCCCGAGCAGGACGTAACCGGTGTTGCTGTAGTTCCAGCCCGTGTCCGGCTTGAAGTCCCGGCGGTGGTCCATCGCCCGGGCGACGATCTGCTCGGGTGTGTACGCGTCGTTCCGGTGCTGCCGGAAGTCCTCTTCGGAGGTGTAGTCCGGGTAGTCGTCGTGGACGCCGCTGGTGTGCTGGAGCAACTGGCGGACGGTGATCTCGCGACCGTCGTTGTCGTTTCCGGTCACCACGCCGGGCAGCCACCGCTCGACCGAGTCGTCCAGGGAGAGCCTGTTCTCGCCGGCAAGTTGCAGGGCCACCGCGGCCACGAAGGTCTTGGTGACGCTGGCGATCCGGAAGTAGCCGTTCCGGGGAACCGGCCGTCGGCCCGTCAGGTCCGCGACACCGCTGGCGGCGGTGAGGTTCCGGTTGTCGGAGGTGACCACGCGGGCCTGCACTCCCGTGGCGCCGACCGCGACGAGCGTGTCGGCGTCGCGCTGGAGCAGGTACGGCATCCGGTCGTCGTGCTCCTGGGCGGCCAGCGCCCCGGGCGCACCGGTGGAGAGGGTCACGGCCGTGACTGCGGCCAGCGTCAGGTTCCGTCGGACGGATCGGCTGTGCCGCCGAGCGGCACGAATCGGTGAACTCGTCATGGGCGTTGACGCTAGGTCCGGGCGAGGCGGGCGGACGATACCGCCCGCCCGTGGGAAAAGAGGGTAGTGGGCTGTAACGCCGGGCCCCGGCGCCATGGTCCAGACTTGCGCGCATGAACCACCATGGGGCCGGACGGCTTTCGGAGATGTGGCGCGGTCTGGGCTATCTGCTGGGAAGCCTGTTCACCGCCGTGGTCGCCGTGTTGGCGCTGCCCGTACTCGTCGTCCCGGTGGCCGCCCGCACCTGGGCGACCTGGCACCGCCGCCGCGCGGACCGGCTGCTGGGGGCTCCGCGCTCCGGTCCCGTCCGGGGCGGTGCGTGGCGGGTGCTCGGGTGGCTCTGCGCCTGCGTCGTGACCAGCCTGGCGTTCGGAGTCGTCGTGGTGCTGTGCGCGGGCAACGCGCTGACCACGGCCGTCACGGTGCCCCTGTGGTGGGCGCTGCCCGCCGGCACCCGTGCGGGCGGCTTCGGCGCCGGCGTCCCGCTGACCGGATGGGGCACGGCGCTGACCCTGGGGACCGCACAGGCCGTCGCCTTTACGGCCCTGACGTACGGGCTGGTTCCGCCACTGGCACGCCTGCACGCCCGGATCTGCGTCGCGCTGCTGTCCCCTTCGGCCGCCGAGACGCTCGCGCGGCGGGTGGAGACCCTGACCGAGACACGGGCCGGTGCCATGGACGCGCACGGTGCGGAACTCCGCCGGATCGAACGTGACCTGCACGACGGCACCCAGGCCCGGCTGGTGGCCATCGCGATGCGGCTGGGCGTGGCCCGTGACCTGCTGAGCGAGGACCCCCAGTTGGTAGCCCGGCTCCTGGCGGAGGCGCACGAAAGCACCGAGGAGGCCATGACGGAGCTCCGTGCGGTGATCCGGACGATCTACCCGCCGATCCTCGCCGACCGAGGCCTCGCCGGGGCGCTGACCGCACTGGCGGCCCGCTCGGCGATCGACACCACCCTCGACGTCGGAGGCATCGGTGAGCCCGGCGGCCCCGGCGGCCCCGGCGGCCCCGGCGGCCCCGGCGGCTCGGGGGACTCCGGTGACGCCGGCGTGATCCCCGCCGCGGTCGAGGCCGTCGCCTACTTCACGGTCGCCGAGGCGCTCACCAACGCCGCCAAGCACAGCCGGGCCACCCGGACCGCCGTGCGCGTCGCCCAGCACGGCGACCGGCTGTCGGTCGAGGTCACCGATGACGGCGTCGGCGGCGCCGACGAGACGCTGGGCACCGGCATCGCCGGCATCCGCCACCGGGTCCTGGCGCTCGACGGCACCGTCCGCCTCCACAGCCCCGGCGGCGGCCCGACCACGATCACGGTGAGCCTGCCATGCGGGTCGTGATCGCCGAGGACAACGTCCTGCTGGCCAACGGGCTGGAACTGCTGCTGACCGCCAAGGGCTTCGAGGTCGCCGCGATCACTGAGGACGCCCCCGGCTTCGCCGCCGCCGTCGCCGAACACCGACCGGACGTCGCCATCGTCGACGTGCGGCTGCCGCCCACCTTCCGCGACGAAGGCATCCACGCCGCCATCCGAGCCCGCCGCCGGCACCCAGGTCTGCCCGTGCTCGTCCTCTCCCAGTACGTCGAGCAGCAGTACGCCGGCGAGCTGCTCTCCGACGGCCGAGGCGGCGTCGGCTATCTGCTCAAGGACCGGGTGAGCCGGGTGAGCGAGTTCACCGACGCACTGCGGCGGGTCGCCGCCGGCGAGACCGTCATGGACCCCGAAGTGATCGGGCAGCTCCTCACCCGGCACGCCCGCGACCCGATCGCCGCCCTCACGCCACGCGAACGCGAAGTCCTCGCCCTGATGGCCGAGGGAAAGGACAACTCCACGATCGCCGCCCGGCTCGTCATCACCGACAACGCCGTCCACAAGCACATCGGCCACATCTTCACCAAGCTCGGCCTCTCGCCGGCCGACAGCGGCCACCGTCGCGTCCTCGCCGTCCTCACCTACCTCAGCCGCCACTGAGGAGGCCGCGGGCGCGCGACTGGCTCGCATGGCTGCGCGAGACGGCGGCGCACGGGGGCTTCATGGTCGGCTGAGGACGCCGGTGGTGGGGCCCCGCTTCGGCGTGGAACGGCAGGTCGTACGCGGATCGGCCATCGACGTTGCCGGCGCCGTCGCTGCCGTCGCCGTTGCGGCCGGCCCCGCGGGCTTCCGGGCGGGGTCGAAGATCGGCCACTCCACGCCGCCCGCCGGCGGGCGGACCTCCTGAGACTCCTGATGCGGCGGCACGCGGCGCCCGTGCGCCGTGCTGCCCCGGTCCCAACCGTCGCAGGTCAGCCATGTGGGGGCGTGGTGAGCGGTGAGGTGGCTGAAACTCATCTGCCATATGACCTGTGACATTGTTCTGCTGCTCCGATCGGTGACAGGATCCACGCCAAATCTCCTTCACTCAGCCCGACCCCGTGTCGGGCTGCCCCCACTCGAAGAAGGACTCGGCGTGCTCCTGCGCACAAGACTCTCCACGCTCGCAGCCGGCGTCGTCGCCTGTTGCGCCACGGCCACCGCCCTGCTTCCGGCCCAGGCCTTCGCAGCGCCGGCCGCCGTCACCGCCGCCCCGGCGCTGACCGCGACCGCCCCGACCGGGACCGGTGCGACCGCACCCGCGGCACCCGCCGCCGCCGGCGCGACGACCGGGTCCGAGGACCCCGCTGCGCCCGCGGCCCCGCAGCTCCCGGCCCTGATCGGCGAGCGCCTCATGGGCGGGTCGGCCGCCACGCCCGCGCCCGGCGCCCCCACCGCGCCCAAGTCCCTCGCCTCGGGGGCGGCGTCCGGCGCGGACGCCGCCCTCGCCGCGCAGGGCTGCACCCCGGCCGACTTCGCCGCCCGTACCGGGGCCGACCTGGTCGCGTTCATCAAGAGCTCGACCCCGGAGTGCATCCGGGGCCTGTACGGCACCGGTGGCGCCGACCCGAGCATCTTCCAGCAGTCCCGGATGCTGTCCGTCGCGGCCGCCTTCAAGGACCTGGCGGCCGGCTACACCGGTGACAACTCCACCGGCATCCAGCAGCTGGCGATCTACCTGCAGGTGGGGTACTACATCCAGTTCTACTACCCCGACGCGACCGGCCCCTACACCGGCGAGCTCACCACCGCCGTCAGGGCCGCCCTGGACGCGTTCTTCGCCGGCGCCCGCTGGCACGACGTCACCGAGAGCAACGGCATCGTGCTCAAGGACGTGGTGTGGCTCACCGACAGCGCCAACGTCCAGGCCGGCTACCTGGGCGCCTACAAGCGGATACTCGACGACTACGACAACTCCTACAACGCGATCCCGAAGATGGTCGGCGCGGTCAACTCCGTGCTGCAGTACCCGCTCTGGCGGGGCAACTCCAACCCGGACTTCGTCAAGGCGGTCGCCGCCGACCCGAGCCTCGCCAACTCCCTCGCCGACTTCGCGATCAAGCACAAGGACCTGATCGGCGGGCCCAACGAGGTCCTCTCCACCAACGCGGGCAACGACATCGCCCGGATGGCCGGCAGCGGCCCCGCCGTCGAGGCCCTCGTCAAGCCGCTGGTCAGGAAGGTGCTGGACGCCGCGCCGCTGCTGACCCCCGCGGCGTCGCTGTACGTGCACACGGCCGTCCAGGCCGCGTACTACAACGGCGCCCAGTGCTCGTACTACGACATCTGCAACCTGCCCGCCAAGCTCACCTCGGTGGTCCTGCCGAAGCAGCTGGTCTGCGACAACCGCACCATCCAGGCCCAGGCGCTGTCCGCCGACGAACTGGCCACCGTCTGCGCCAGCCTGCGCAACCAGGACGCGTTCTTCCACAACGTGGTCAAGGACAACGGTCCGATCCCGAACCAGTACGCCAAGAACGTCACCTTCGGGATCTTCGCCAACAAGGCCGACTACACGACCTACTCGTGGGCGATCTTCGGCAACGACACCGACAACGGCGGCCAGACCGTCATGGACGCGACCGACCCGAACAAGCGGGCCGCGACCGTGATGTACCAGAAGTCGTGGAACAACAACGACCCGGCCCGGGTGTGGAACCTCAACCACGAGTACACCCACTACCTGGACAGCATCTACGACCTCAAGGGCAACTACCCCACCCAGATGTCCGTCCCGGACATCTGGTGGGTCGAGGGCCTCGCCGAGTACATCTCGCACAGCTACCGCGGCGCCACCGACACCGACGCGATGAACCAGGCCGCCAAGCACACCTACAAGCTCAGCACCCTCTTCCAGAGCACCCCCGGCAACTCTGACTCCACCCGGGTCTACCCGTGGGGCTACCTGGCCACCCGGTACATGGTGGAGAAGCACCCCGCCGACGTCCAGGCCATGCTGAGCCGCTTCCGCGTCGGTGACTACCAGGGCGGCTACGCGGTCTACAACAACCTCGGCACCTCCTACGACGCCGACTTCGACGCCTGGCTCAACGCCTGCGCCGCCGGCGCCTGCTACGCCGCCGGCCCGACCGCCCTGTTCGACACCTCGGTGAACGGCGCGACCGTCAGCATGAGCGAGCGGTCCGTGCAGACCGGCTCCGGCCGGATCACCGCCTGGCACTGGACCTTCGGCGACGGCACCTCCTCGGACGAGCGCAACCCGAGCCACACCTACGCCGCGGCCGGCAGCTACACCGTCGCCCTGACCGCCACCGACGACACCGGCCGGATCTCCACCACCCCGGCCACCGTCACCGTCACCGCCGCCCCGGTCGTCCTGCCGACCTGCACCGAGCAGCGCGCCGACGCGATGGGCCGGAACTGCTCGCGCAGCGGCCGCACCGCGACCGCCGGCAACATCGACTACCTGTACGTCTACCTGCCCGCCGGAACCACCACGCTGAAGGTCACCACCTCCGGCGGCACCGGCACCGCGAACCTCTACTACAACGCGGACACCTGGGCCTCGCCGAAGGCCTTCACCGCCTCCTCCACCGCCACCGGCACCACCCAGTCCCTCACCGTCACCAACCCCACCGCCGGCTACCGCTACCTCAGCCTGTACGCCGTCACCGACTTCAGCGGCGTCACGATCAGCACCCAGTTCTGACCCCTCCCCACGGGAGTGGAAGGCTCGGCCGGGTTTCCCGGCCGAGCCTTCGGCCTGGGCGCGAGGTATTCACCCCGCCACGTTGTCGGGCGCGGCGGGGACGTACTCTCCCGCCGCGCCGCTACCGTCTGGAGGATGACGGGCATCCATGCCGACCGCCGGTGGTCCGAGTCCATGCCGGCGGCCTATGAGCAGTACCTCGTGCCGGTGGTCTTCCGGCCCTTCGCGCAGGACCTGAGCGCCCGGGCGGCGGCACTCTACCCTCGGCGGATCCTCGAACTGGCCGCAGGAACTGGCGTATTGACGTCAGAACTGCTCGCAGCGGCACCCTCGGCCGAGGTGACGGCCACCGACCTGAACGAGGCCATGATCGCCTTCGGGTCGACCCGGGCCCCGGGCGCGGCGTGGCGGCAGGCCGACGCGCAGCGCCTGCCGTTCCCGGACGGGGACTTCGACCTGGTGGTCTGCTAGTTCGGCGTGATGTTCTTTCCCGACCGCGTAGAGGCCTTCACCGAGGTCCGCCGGGTGCTGGCCCCGGGCAGCCGGTTCCTGTTCAACACCTGGGGCCCGCTCGCGACGCACGCCTACGAAGTGGCCCTGCAGGCCGGACTGGAGCGGGCCTTCCCGGTCGATCCGCCGCGCTTCTTCCCGACGGTTCCGCACGGCTACGCCGACCCCGCCGTCGTGGCCGCCGATCTGACGGCCGCCGGGTTCGCCGTCGAGGACCAGCAGGAGCTGACGCTTCAGGGCCGGGCCGCATCGACCGCCGACGTCGCCATCGGGTACCTCACCGGGACACCGGTGCGCGCGGCCGTCGAGGAGCGCGGCGACGGACCGGCCGTCCGGGCCACCGTCATCGAGGAGATGACGTCCCGGCTGGGCCCGGGGCCGGTCACCGCCCCGATGACCGCCCACGTTCACCGCGCCGCGGCCTGACCGCCGCACGTGCCCTCGCCGAGGACGGCCCGCCCGGACCCGGTCGGGTGGGAACGTGGCCGCGCCGCGCCGCGTGCCGACCGGCCGGACGGGAAGCGATCCGGCACGATCACAGGAGCGGGGCCGCCGTCCCGCACTCCCCGTCCGGCACTCCCGTCCCGTCCTCCCCGTCCGTGCTCCCCGCCCCGTGCGACCAGGACCGCGGCCGGTCCGGGGCGTCGAGCGGCGGAGCGAAGCACGGCATTTCCGGAAGGTGGTCATGGACGTTCAGACCGGGGCGCGGGCGCGCGCGGATCGTTTCCCCGACCCGCTGGTGGTCCGGCGACGGCGCGGACCGGTGCCGGACAGCCTGGCACGCCTGGCGGACGGCCTCGCCGACCAGGCGTGCCGGCGGAGACTCGCCCGGCTGACCATGGGACCGCCCGGCCACTCCCGCCTGGACGGGGCCCACGTGGTGGCCGCCACCGGCTACCGGCCGTACGAGTCACCGGGAATCCCCGCGTCCTCCGACGGCGACCGCATCTGCGCGGAGTTCATGGACGCGCTGTCCAGCGACGAGGTCACCGCCAGCATCCGCGCGAGCGGCCCGATGGCGATCATGGCCGCCACGGACGTCTGTCGCAGAATCCTGGCGGGTCCCGGAAACCCCCTGGGGGAACGGTTGGCCGTGCTCGCCGCCGCCGTTCCCGCCAAGGGTGGCGAGGCCGGGCCGGTCATCGCCGAGTACGCCGCGCGGCACGCGGCGGATGCCACCCAGGCCGCCCTGATGGCGGTGCGCGACTACTGGGGAAGCATCAACACGTTCTGGCTCCCCCGGGGAACCGGCGAGTTCCTGGACCTGTTCGGCGCCGTCTTCGTGCTGGCCAGTGCCATCGACTACACCGGTGCCTCCGACGACTCCGGGGCGGGCAGTCGGGGCCTGCACATCGAGGCCGCCGGCGAAGGGATCGCCGCCGTGGCCGGCCGCGCCGCCGACCTCGCGCTCCGGGAGACCGTCCTGACCTGCGGCGTGATGCTCGCCAAGGACGCCCTGCGCGGTGCCCCCGACCCGGCCCCCGACCTCCACCGCTACCTGGCCGACGCGGGCGGCGCACCGACGCCGCGCGAGTACGCATGGGCCCGGTGGTGGGACGCGGCCATGCTGCCCTACTTCCGTCTGGGCTTCGGCTCACCGCCCTACCGGATGCTCGACGACGACGGCGCCGGCACCTTCGACGCCTCGTTCCGCTGTCACCGGATCCGCCGCGCGATCGACAACTCCTACCGTTACAACGAGATCATCGGCGTCCTCACCGACTACGCCCACGGGGAGACCTGCAACGAGGCGCTGCTGGCCGTCGCCGCAGGAGGAGTCCCGGCACTGGCCGGATACGCCACCGCGTGCGCCCGCGTCGTCGACGACGTCCTGGCCTGCGACTGCGGAGCAGCCGGGCACGAGGAGGTCGCCGAGACGGCCATGGGCGCGCTCGCGTGGTACCTGGTGGCTCCCCGCTACGGTGTCCGGGCCCAGCTGCACGCACTGTCCACCACGTCCACCACGTCCACCACGTCCACCACCTCCGCCACCGGAGGCGGCTTTCCACGGGCCTTCGCCCAGGGCGCGGAACTGCCACGGCTCGGACCGGTGGCCCGGACCCGGCTGACCGACGGGGAGACGCTCCACGGCCCCGGTTGGGAACCGCTGTGGTACGAGGACGACACACCCGAAGCGCACTGGGTCGACCGGCTCGCCGAACGGGCCGCACGCCGCGTCGTCACCGCGGGAGCGGGCACCGCCGCCACCCGCGCCTGCGCCGCCGTGGCGCACCGGGCCATCGGTGCCTGTGCCACGGCCGCGCCGGACGAACTGCCATGGCAGGCACCGCTGTGGCGCGAGCTGTTCCTGGTGGCGGCCTCCTCCGCTCCCGGCATCACCGCCGTCGTCGCCCCCGCCGCCCCCGCCGTCGACGGCGTCGTCACCCGGCTCGCCGATCTGACGGCCCGCTTCTGGGAGCACGTCATCGCCGGCCCCGGCCTCGCCCCGGCCCCGCCCGGCGATGCCGACGCGCTGCTGTCGATCGACACCTACCACGCCGTCTGGGACAGCTACGCCCTGCCGCCCCGTCAGGGGATCCCCGTCCGCCGGGCGTTCATCGGCACGCTGACGAGCAGCGCGGAACTCACCGGAGTCGGCCCCTGCGGCCGGCTCGTCGACGGGATCGCGGCCGCCCTGACGGCGCGGGACGAGGACCGCACCACCACCCGACCCCGCCTGCCGTGACCGGGCAGGGGGGTGGCCGACCACCGAGGACGGACGCCATGGACGAGACCGCACACCGGGGCGGGATCCGCAGGACACCGGGAGCACGGGGACGGGGCCGAGAACCGCGGGGGATCCCCGAGGCTCCCGGCGCGTGGCCCCTGATCGGCCACCTGGTGCCCCTGGCACGGGACCCGCTGGCCCTCCTGAGGTCGCTGCCCGCCCACGGGCCACTGGTCCGCGTCCGGATGGGCCCCGTGCCGCTGGTCGTGATCTGCGACCCGGAGCTGACGCGTCAGGCCCTGCTGGACGACCGCCTCTTCGACAAGGGCGGCCCGGTGTTCGAGCGCTTCCGGGACGTCCTGGGCGACGGCCTCGCCGGCTGTCCGCACCAGGCCCACCGCCGGCTGCGCCGGCTGGCCCAGCCCGCCTTCCACCCCGACCGCCTCCCCGGCTACGCACGGACCATGACGGCCTGCTTCCAGGAGGCGACCGGATCCTGGAAGCCGGGACAGACCCTCGCCGTTCCCACCGAGATGATGGCGATCACCTCCCGGGTCACGGCCGCCGCCCTGTTCTCCGGCTCCCTTCCCGCGGCCGGGCTCGGACAGGTCGTCGACGACGTCAGGACCATCGCGGGCGGGCTCTTCCGGCGCATGCTCCTGCTCCCGCCCCTGGACCGGCTCCCCACGCCGGGCAACCGCGCCTACGCACGGGCACACGCCCGGCTGCGCCGCACCTGCGACCGGATCATCGCCGAGCGGCGCAGCGACGGCACCGACCACGGCGACCTGCTCTCGGCCCTGGTCGCGGCCCGCGACCCCGAGGACGGCGGCCGGGGCATGACGGACGAGGAGGTCAGCGACACGATCCTCACCGTCTTCCTGGCCGGGACGGAGACGACCGCTGCCACACTGGCCTGGGCGCTGGACCTGCTGGCCCGCCACCCCGAGGTCGAACGGCGGCTGCACGGCGAGGTCGACACCGTCCTGCGCGCGAGGCCCGCCACGCACGCCGACCTGCCCCGTCTGGAACTGGCCGGACTGGTCATCGTCGAGACCCTCCGCCTCCACCCCGCGGCCTGGTTCCTCACCCGCGCCGTCACCCGCGACACCAGCCTCGGCGGGTACTCGCTACCCGTCGGCAGCGGCCTCGTCTACAGCCCGTACCTCCTCCACCACCGGCCCGACCTCCACGCCGACCCCGAGACCTTCGACCCCGACCGCTGGACCCCGGACCGCCCCCAGCCTCCCCGCGACGCCTTCATCCCGTTCGCCACCGGCGCCCGCAAGTGCATCGGCGACACCTTCGCGACGGTCGAGGCCACCCTCGCCCTCGCCACCATCGCCGCCCGCTGGCGCCTGGAGCACCTGCCCGGCCGGCAGCGGCCCCGCCCCGCCCTGGGGGCCTCCTACGGACCGGGCGACCTCCGGATGCGGGCCGTACCCCGCTAGGGAGTCCGGAGCCCTGCACGGACTGCTCGGGGCTTGGACGGACGGAGCGGCTGTTGGTGCGATTGACGTAGGCCACGTGCTCGAGCTGTTCCGAGGTCAGGCACTGGCTTTCTTGACCACGCCGGTGAAGCCCGCGACGAACAAGGTCACGAACGCCCAACTGGCGACCTGCAGGAGCACGGTCAACGCGAACAGCGTCTGGGAGAGCGAGGTGTCCGTGAACTGGCACCGCCCCGCGGTGCCGAGCTGCACCAGCGGCACGCTGCGGTCGATGGAGCTGGTGACGGCCTCCAGCACACCACAGGGTTGGCCGCCGTCGCCCGTCGGGTGCCGCAGCAGTCCGGCCATGTCGGCCCAGATCATCAGAACGCAAGAGGCCAGCATGACGCCGCCCAACCACCACAGAGCCCGACCAGGTCGGTAGCCGTACGCGACCGTGACCCACGAGATCCACTTCCAGAGCTTCGTGGCCCTGCGGTCGACGCGCCTGCGGGCCTCGTTCTCCTTGGCGATGAGGACGGTCTTGGCCGCCTCCTCCTCGCCGACGTAGCCGCACGCGGTGGCCAGTTGGCGGTACGGCTGCGAGGTGTAGCGCGGCTGGCACTTCCGGATCACCTGCAGCCACAGGTCGATATGGGGAGCGGTGGGCGGGCTCTTGTAGGTGAACCCGTCCAGCAGCAGCTTCGGTGGTGGATCCTCGACCAGCCGCTGCTTCCAGAAGTCGTCCCCGCCCACGGTGAACGTTCCGTCGAGGCTGCCGTCCCGAAGATCGAGAATGGGTCCCTGGTCGGAGTTGATCAGCTCGCCGTGCACGGTCAGCTCTCCACCCACGTGGGCACCGGTCAACCGCAGTGTGGCCATGTCGCCGGCGGAGGTGGCGGTCAGTTCCGACATCACCGCGACGTCCCCCACCCGCAACTCCTCACCGACAACGGCACTGCCCGACTCGTTGGTGACAGTGGCCCCCTGCAAGGTGAACCGACCGGACACCTTCGCGCCACGGACTCGCACGGCTCCCGACTCTCCGACGCCTCGGGCCCACAGCTTCTGCATGCGCAAGGCGCCGCCGACGTAGATCCCATCGGCGTTGACGGCCGGCCCGACCCTGTTGTCCAGGCGTGCGTCGGTGAGGTCCAGTTCTCCGGCGATGTACGCGTCCTGGATCTGCACCAGGCCGTCCTCGTCGCTCCCGGAGATCGTCAGCCCTGCCAGCGTGAGGGAGTTCTTCAAACGTAGACGAGTGGCCCGAAAGCCCGGCATGAATCCGCTCAGCAGGAGGGACGACAATTCGGCGCGGTCCATGATGACCGGTTCCGCGAATGTGCACTCCCTGAGTTGAAGCGGGAGGCAGCTGCGCACATCCGTCAGATCAAGCCGACCGGTGATCGTCGCGCCGGTGATCCGAATACCGCGAGGATCAGGCGGTCCACCGACTCGGCCCAGCATCAGGTTCCGAATGAGGTCGGCTGCGATCTCGGCAGCAGACGGGCTGAAGTCCATCTCAGCACCGGACCTGACGGACTGGATCAGTTGACTCTCTCGTGAGCGCACAGCCCCACGGTAGGCGCGGCGCAGCGGTCGACACGGCAGCGGCGCCGCTGTTGCTTTCGTTCGGCCGTACGGTCACGCCCGGCCGGCGCACCGGGGTCCCCATCGGTGTCCGGGGAGACCGGTGCTCTCGACAGAAAGGCCTCAAGTTCCCACAATTCGGGCGGCGATCGCCATGAGGGTCACGATCAATTCACTTCGGGTGGCCGATCGACTACGCTCTGCTCGGCAGCGAGGCGCCACGTAGGAGGAGGAACCACCGTGGGTGACGAGAACAAGGGCGGTCCGAACGACGGGAAGGGCGGCGCCCACGCCAAGCCCGGCGGCCCGGAGATCGGTCCGAAGCCGAACCCCGACGGACAGGGCCCCACTCCCGAGCCGAAGCACAAATGACGGCGGTCGCCGGCGGCCAGGTCCAACTGATCGACCGGCTGGAAGCCTCGGGCGCGCTGGCCCCCGACTGGCGGCAGGCCTTCCTCGACGTCGGCCGCCACCTCTTCCTGCCGGACCTCTTCTGGGCGAGCACCAGTGACGGCTACGAACGCTGCGACCGCGCGGAGAACCCCGAGAGGTGGCTGCAACTCGCGTACTCCGACGCGGCGATCGTGACGCAGTGGGACGACGGATCGGACAGTGGACAGCGAGAGCCGACCTCGTCGGTCTCCATGCCGACGATGGTGGCCTCCATGCTGCGCGACCTGGACGTCCGTGAAGGCCACAAGGTCTGGGAGGGCGGAACCGGCCCCGGCTGGAACGCCGGACTGCTGGCCGAGCGCCAGGGAGCCCACAACGTGGTGACGGTGGAACTGGACCCGGCGGTCGCCGCCCAGGCCGCGGTCAACTTCCGGGCCCTCGACGCCGTCCCGACCACGGTGGTGGGCGACGCGGCGGACGGATACCCGCCGGGAGCCCCGTACGATCGGGGGATTCTCACCTGCTCGGTGCGGGAGGTTCCCCCGGCCGTGATCGGGCAGATCCGCCCGCACGGCGTCCTGGTGCTGCCGTTCGCTCCGCTCTTCGGGGGCGGAGCGGTGGCCCGCCTGACCGTGGCCGGTGCCACCGCCACGGGCCCGTTCACCGGATCGTCGGCGTTCATGCGCATGCGGCAGCAGCGCTACCAGGCTCCGCCCGTCGACGACTACCTGCCCGGTGACTGGCCCGGCGCCGCCGTGCAGGAGTTCACGAACCTCAGCCCACTCGGTGTCGTCGACGACTGGCTGGCGTCCTTCGTCGTGGGCCTGGCCGTGCCCGACGTGTACTACCGGCGCGGCGACGGCGGCGACATGACCACCCTGTGGCTGTTCGACACGGGTGTCACCTCCTGGGCGACGGTGGACTCCGTGGACGGCGCGAGCCGGTTCGAGGTTCGCCAGTCGGGTCCGCGTCGGCTGTGGTCGGAGGTCGAGGAGACCGTCCGGTGGTGGGTGGAGGCCGGC
Organism: Kitasatospora sp. NPDC005856; assembly: GCF_040629945.1. Lineage (NCBI taxonomy): Bacteria > Bacillati > Actinomycetota > Actinomycetes > Kitasatosporales > Streptomycetaceae > Kitasatospora > Kitasatospora sp. NPDC005856. Next base: position 128,377 of record NZ_JBEXWT010000015.1, read on the forward strand.
CGCCCGGGGTTCGAGCGGTTCGGGCTGACCGTGGCCGGGGGCGCGCACCGGGCGTGGCTGGACGCGCCCGGCAATCTGTTGCCGTCCGTACGGGGTTGAGGCCGACCCGCGCGATCGGGTGCGCTGTCAGGGGGTGACTGCGTACTCGGCTGTCTCCGTCACCCGGTCGGGAGCGGTGTCGTCGGTGAAGCGTGCCGCCGCCACGATGTTGAAGGTGTCGTCGTCGAGCCCGCTGTCGGCGATCACGAGATCGGCGGTCTCGGTGACGGTCGTATGCTCCATGGCGCGGTGCAGGTGGCAGGCGCGTTCGGCCAGGTTCCGTTCCATCCTGCCCAGCAGGTCGGAAGCGTCGGACACGGGGTGTTCCGTCTCGTTCATGTCCGACACGATCTCAATTGTCGATATCTGTGGATCGGTCGGGCTTGGCTTCGCTCGGTGGGTTGATCTCGGAGCCGTTCCCGTGTGGGTGGCATGGTGCGGTTCGCTCCCCGCGTATGGGTGTGCTGGTCCCGCCGTCCCGTTGCTCGTTGCTTCGGCCTTCCTGTCCGGAAAGGCGACGACCGGCTCCGTGCACAGTCGGCCGCCGGGCGGACACATGTCCGATCTGTGGAATGCTCCTGTACATGACGACCAAGAAGATCGAACTGCATGTGCATCTGGAGGGGTCGATCCAGCCGGAGACGCTGCTGGAGATCGCCCGGCGCAACCACGAGTCGCTGCCCGCCGACACGGTCGAAGGCCTGGCCGAGCTCTACCGGTTCACCGATTTCCGTCACTTCATCGAGGTGTGGGTGATGACGACCAACTGCCTGCGCACCGCCGACGACTTTCGCCAGGTGGTCGTCGACTACGCACGGCAGGCGGGCGGCCAGGGCGCGGTCTACCTGGAGGGCATCTTCTCTCCGGCGGAACGCGTGGAGGCCGGCGGAATCGGCTGGGACGAGATCTACACGGGCTACTGCGAAGGTGCCGTCGAGGCACAGGAGCGGTTCGGCGTGACCGTGCGGTTGACCCCGGACCTCTACCGCGGGTGCCCCGTGGAACTGGCCGAGGAGTGTGCACGGGTCTCGGTGCGCTACCGGGACCGCGGCGTGGTCGGCCTGGGCATCGGCGGCGACGAGCGGCGAGGTCCGCTCGCGCCCTACGGCAAGGCTGTGCGGATCGCCCAGGACGGCGGGCTCGCGTTCGTGCCTCATGCGGGGGAGGTCGCCGGCCCGGAGTCGATCCGGGAGGCCCTCGGCCTCGGTGCGGTCAGGCTGCGTCACGGCATCCGGGCTGTGGAGGACCTGCAGTTGCTGGCCGAGATCGTCGACCGGAACGTGGTGCTCGACGTGTGTCCGACCTCCAACGTCCGTACCGGTGTGGTCCGCGACCTCTCCGAGCACCCACTGCCGCGGCTGCGCGAAGCCGGCGCGCTGTGCTCGATCAACACCGACGACCCGGCCATGTTCGGCACCGACCTCAATCGCGAATACGAGGTGGCGGCCGGCCTCGGGCTCGACGCCTCCGCGGCCTACGCTGCCGGTCTGGCCGGCGCGCTCTGCGACGAAACCGTCCGCGCACGCCTGCTTCCCTGACGGCCCGCCCGACCGGAGAGCGGCGTTTCCACCGCCGGCCTGGCCCGGCCGCGTCACGGTCACGGCCGGGGCGGCTGCCCTTGGCGCGCCTCGGCCCCGGACACACTCGGAGGACGTCCTGAACCGCCTTACCCGATTCGGCCGCTGGCTTGGGCCAGGGTGGGCTGGTGGCGCGGAGCGACGGAATTGCCCGGGCGGTGCCAGGCGAACGAGGTCGACCCTAGGCTCCTCAGGGGCGAGCGGTTTCCTCCGCTCATCCTCGTAGGCGAGAGGCAGGACGACCTGGTCTGCCTTGAGGGCCACCTGCGCGTGACCGCCTACGCACTCATCGGCTTCCGGACCGAGATCGAGTGCCTGATCGGCATCGCCCCGACCATGGGATGCCGGGCGAAGTATCCGCACCAAGCTCTCGGCGCTCCGAAGGTCAGGAGGGCTGGTGGGCCGGGGAGTCCGGGTGGGGCCGCATCAACAGCAGGTCCTCGCCCCAGGCGTCCAGCACCGCCGCGTGGCCGGCGGCCCGGGCAGCCGCCTCCACCCGGGCGAAGAGCCGCTGCTGCGGCGCCACTTCGCCGGTCGCGGTGATCCGGGCGACGGTGTCCAGCAGGGCGGCGCTCTCCCAGCCGGGCAGCGGGAACCGGTCCAGTTCCCAGGCCAGGTACTCGTTGTAGGGGCGCGGTCGGCAGTCCAGGGCGAAGACCAGGTCGAGCAGGAATCCGACGCTGGCGGCCGCGTCGAGGCGGCCGGCGAGCGGGGTGCCGTCGCGATGGTTCTTCACCGAGCGGTAGAGCGCGTTGGCGTAGGCGTCCAGCAGGGCGGTGCCGGACCGGAAGGCCTCCTCGGCGCCGAGCCGTCCCATCGCGGCGACGATCCGAGTGACCTCCCCGTCGCGGCGGTCGACCAGCACCTGGGAGCGGGCGATGGCGTACCGCTCCCAGTCGGCGGGCCGGCGAAAACGCTCGAGGGTGGTGACGACCAGGTCGAGCCGAGCGGAGCGGTAGCCGTCGAGCGCGGCCAGCTCGCTCGCCGCGTCGTCGGCGAGGATGACGTAGAGGTCGTGGTCGGAGTGACGGGTGGTCATGCCGTCGTGAGCCCGGGAACCCTTGAGGACGAGCCCGACGACGGCCGGATCTGCCGTCGCATCGGCGACGAACGCCGCGAAATCCAGTGTCACGTCAGCTCCTTGCGCATCAGCGTGCACATCGTCTCGTACCGCTGGACCGAACCGTCCTCCGCCTCCACGTCCCAGGAGTCGAGTTCGCGGCCGACAGTCCGGTAGCCCAGGCGCTCGTAGAGGGCGCGGGCGCGCGGATTGTTCTCCTCGACGGCGAGTTCGGCGCGGGTCAGGCCCCGGGCACCGATCCGCTGCTCGGCGGAGCGGATCAGCAGCGTGCCGATCCCGCAGGACTGCAGCGCCGGATGGACGCCGAGCTGCCAGAGCGTCCCGGCACCGGGCTCGACCGTGTAGTCGATGCCGCCTACCGCCACCGGGAGCCCGACCGGCGTGCACACCGCCAGGTAGTCGATCTCCCCCGCCTCGGCCCGGCGGATCTGGTGGGCGAGCTCGCGCACGTGCTTGGGAGAGCCGGCCCAGGCGCAGGACGGCAGGTCCGCATCGGTGAGGGCGCGCACCGACAGGTGCAGCCTGATCTCGGTCATCGCCGCACCCCTTCGACTCCGGCAACCGGCTCCGGCAGCCGACGTCTCCCATTTCAGCAACCCGGTCCCGTGCCGTCCAAGGGGTTTCGGACCGGCCCCGACGTCAGCCGGTGATGCCCGTTGGCAGGGCGCCAGCCCGGTTCAACCGTCGGCTCGGGTCAGGTAAGCCGGGGCGCGGAGTTGCTCGGGCAGTGCAGTGCTGGGCGAACAAGCCGGGTTCGGGCCCGACCAGGCCGCCGAGACCGACCAGGCGCTTGAGCTTGCGCCGGGTGCTCTCGATGTTCTTCGGCATGATGGCGAGGTCGAGATGCTCGCACAGGTCGCGGGCGCGCATCGGCCCGGCGGCGTCTGCGAGGACGGTGGGAATCTGCTGGCAGGCCGGGGGGCCAGCAGGGCTGGCGGCGGATCGGCTGGCTTCGGAGTAGCTGGCGACAGGGCGAGAAGCTGCGTGCGGAGCTGTTCCGTGGTGGTAGCAAGTTCCCGCTCACGTGCGTCGATCCGATCGAGGAACGGTGTGGTCTGGAGGTCCATGCGGTCACCCGCGCCAGGTGGGTGTGGTCTGACCGGTCAGCCTGCGCGCCATCACATCGATCACGGCCCAGCGCACCCTGCTCTCGTAGTCGCGCACGAGCCGCCTGGACAGCATCAGGATGCCGTGGCCCGGTGCGCTCTCGCCGCGGTAAGGGCACGATCATCGGCCTGTCCGCCGCTGAAGCCGATCCCCTCCTATGACCGCGGTGTGCTGTGCCAGCGCCATGTGGTGAGACGAGAGTGCCCCGGCAGTTCGGCGCGGCCGGTGGCCCACAACAGGGTGAGCCAGGGATCCGCGCCGCCCGGAGCCTCCGGAAACAGACGGGCGAGCACCCGCGAGCAGAGAGCGGAGGGCGGGGTCCAGGCAAGCCCGAAGCCTTCCGCCACATCGTGCATGTGTACCAGCGTCTCCACCACCCCCATCGCCGCGAAGCCTTCAGGATCCGACACCCCGGCGGCGTGGTGGGCGCGGACCCGGGGCGGCGTCGTACGCACCATGGCGGTCAGCAGCGCGCCGCACGCCTCCAGTACCTGCACCAGGCCGGCCGGACCTGCATCACGCTCCGCGAAGAGGAAGTACGCGGGGCCGTCCGGCCTCTTCTGGTGCAACGCGAAAGGCACATGGGTGTCCAGCGGCGGGCTCTGCGGCCCCAGCTGCACGGCGTAGTACAACAGGTCGTTGGCGAGGTGCTCGACGGTCTCCCAGCAGTCCCACTCCAGCGAACCGGCCTTACCGCCCCACCCGTCCGGGGGTGCGTCCCGAAGGACGCCCACCGCGAGCCGCGCGGCAAGGTCGACGTCGTCCGCGGTGACGGGAGACAAGGCTGATCCGGTTTCGACTGATCGAGACATGGCAGCACCGTATCGCGAGGGAAGAGGGCAACTCCTGGGTAGGGTCGGCGGTTCTGACGCTTGGACGCGGGGAGACGTCCGTCCGACGGCTGGGTGTGGTGGCCAAGCTCGGCCAGCCCTTCCCCCGCTGGTCCGTTCGCAGATTCTGGGTCAAACAGGGACGACCCGAGCGGCACCCCGCGACCCACCGTCGCACCCACGGAGTGCGCTACTTCCATGGCTGCCACTCGATCGGCGACGACACACTTTGGGGCGTCAACTGCCGCAAGAAGGGCGCCGGCAACACCCCGGGCCGCGCTCAAGTCGATTCGTGAGGCCCGCCCGGACGGCGCCCTGATCTCTGTGCCGTGTGCATGTGGGACGAGGGCGGGGTGGCCCGCCCCGTCCCTCGCGGTCCCGTCTTCGGGGCGGGGTGGGGTGGGGCGGGCCGTTGCGAACGTGGGAGTTCGCGGGGATGGTTAGTTGAGGGCGGCGAGTGCGGCCTCGTAGTTGGGCTCGTCGGCGATTTCGGCGACGAGTTCGGTGTGCAGGACGGTGTCGTTCTCGTCGA